>JARBUQ010000415.1 GCA_029239545.1 Paenibacillus sp. | reverse complement strand
CATGAAGCAGTTGACCTTGGCCCCCGAACGCGAGGGGGGCCTTGAGATGATCGCATGGCTGCGCGATCATGGCATCGTTGCCGCCTGCGGCCACACCGATGCGACCTATGCCGACATTCAGTCGGCGGTTCGCGAGGGGCTAACGCATGCGGTGCACACCTACAACGCGATGAAGCCGCTGCATCATCGCGAACCTGGAACCGTCGGTGCGATACTCACCGACCAACGCATCAGCGGCGAAGTGATCGCTGATGGGCACCACGTGCACCCAGCAGCGATTCGCCTGCTGGCCATGGTGAAGCAGCCGCATGGCTTGCTGTTGATCACGGACGCCATGTCAGCCGCGGGACTCGGCGACGGGCAGTACGAGCTTGGCGGGCAAGCCGTGACCGTACAGTCGGGCGTAGCCCGGCTGACGGAAGGCGGCGCGCTCGCCGGCAGTACGCTGACGATGATCGAGGCGCTCCGGTTTATGGTGCGCGAGGTCGGTGTCAGCGTCGAAGACGCGAGCCGCTTCGCAAGCGGCAACCCAGCGAGGCTGCTGCGCCTCGAGGCGTCGCACGGCTCGATTGCGCAGGGCAAGCAGGCTGACTTGCTGCTCGTCAGCCCTGAATTAGAGCTCGAACATGTATGGGTTCGCGGCAAAGAAATGACAGATTAAGTTAGCTTGACGCACATATTCGTTGATACTAGCCCCGACTTCGTTAATCGCGAAGCCGGGGATTTTTGCATTTCGCTATTTTAAAGCTCTTGTAAATTTGCAGGAAAGTACCAACTTTTGTCGAAAACCCCTAACATCATGCTTGAGTATACATAAGAAAGGGTTTGACGCCTGATATGATTTATTTAATAAAAATTGCTTACACCCTATTATTCCCTCCTGGAATTATCATACTTCTACTCTTAGCTATAGCTTTATGGCTGAAGCAAAAAAAGGAGTACCTCGGTACACTTCTTGTGGGTCTTGCCGCACTTCTTCTAGGCGTATCCTCCATGCCTTATTTCGGCAATACATTACTGAATTCCATTGAAAGAAGGTACACACCACCTGTTCAAGTGTCCGGCGACGTGCTAGTTCTACTAACTGGAGGCGCAACTTTGGATAATCCAGACCCTCTTACCAAAGGGGAAGGATATCTGACAGGGAACACGGCCGCGCGTGTATTAACGGTTGCTGAACTATATCGAAGCACAAAGCTGCCCATCCTCTTGTCTGGCGGTCAAGTGTTTCGTGACTCGGGCAATGAATCTCAGATTGCCAAACGGCACCTTCTCGCGCTTGGTGTTCCCGAATCATCCATTTCCATGGACGATAAGAGTCGCAATACCGAGGAAAATGCCTTGAATACACAAGCTATTCTCACAGAAAAAGGCTGGAAAGCGCCAATTCTCATCACATCTGCCTTCCACATGGCCCGATCCGTTAAGCAATTCCAAAAACTCAAAATTGACGTAGTCCCCTACCCTACCGACTATATTTCCCAACAGAAGCAATACCTCAGTATCAGTAAATTCATTCCATCTTCCAGCGGTTTATCCACCACAACAATTGCGCTGAAGGAATTCTTAGGCTTGTTTGCAGCAAGGAACAATTAGACGGATAGCCACTTATTACGCTCGTACAAGCTATTCTCTTCCCCACAATCTTGTGCCTTTACCCCTACTGTCCCTTCCGGATGAGGATGAATTACAGAATTGGCAAATAGGCTCCAATACCGCGCTTTCAACTAGTGATGCTTGTGATAAGCGCGTTTTCCGAGCCTAAAGTAAGCGAGAGCAGCGATGAGGTTAGGGGATGTCGGCTGAGACGTCGGTTTTGGTACTTACAGATGAGGACGAAACGTAGAGTTGGCAAATAGTCTCCAATACCGCGCTTTCAACTGGTGGTGCTTGAGATAAGCGCGTTTTCCGAGCCTAAAGTAAGCGAGAGCAGCCATGAGGTTAGGGGACGTCTGCTGAGACGTCGGTTTTGGCACTCACAGATGAGGAAGATACGTAGAATTGGCGAATAGGCTCCGATACCGCGCTTTCCACTAGTCGGCCTTGAAGTAAGCTCGGTTTCAACGCTTAAGTCTGGAGTTCACTGAGATAAGCTCAAAATCCGAGCTTATCTCTACTGTCGACTAAGATCGTATCCGTCAGCAATGATAAACATCATCTGAAGTAAAAGCAAAATGCAGGCCTCTCGGCCCGCTTTTTGTTCCTACATCTATCTACATCTACCTAATTCTAACTCCCAGACCTCACCTCCTGCTTAAAAAACCTTCTGCGCTTCTCGATCATCCTTCAAAATTTCAACAGCTTCTCTAAATCGCAGGGAATGCACAATCTCCCGCTCACGGAGAAACTTTAGACTGTCCTGTAGGTCAACGTCATCGGTTACATCAATCAACCATTGATAGGTGGCTCTTGCTTTCTCCTCTGCGGCAATATCCTCATAGAGGTCCGCGATGGGGTCTCCTTTGGCTTGTATGTAGGCAGCCGTCCAGGGTACACCGGACGCATTCTGATAGAAGAGCGCTCTGTCGTGGCTCACATAGTGATCGTCCAGACCAGCAGCCTTCAGTTGATCTATGGTTGCGTCTTTTGTAAGCTTATACACCATTGTCGCAATCATTTCTAAATGGGCGAACTCTTCTGTCCCAATGTCCGTTAGCAGCCCCACCACTTTATCTGGGATCGAATAGCGTTGATTCAGGTATCGTAGTGCCGCAGCAAGCTCCCCATCAGCGCCACCATATTGCTCGAGCAGAAGTTTAGCCATCCTAGGGTCGCATTTACTGACCCTGACCGGATACTGAAGCTTCTTTTCATAAATCCACATACGGTTTCCTCCTCCTCAGACTTGCCATGGCCATGGGGGTTCACACCACTGCCAAGGTTGTTTCGTATAACTTTGACCGTACGGCATCAAAGGGCCAAATTCCATCTCAAATTGTCCCGCGATTTGTTTTCTTTTCTGCGCAAACTGATTGTATTGTTGAATGGCCCCTAGGTCATCCGGATGTGTATCCAAATATAAAGTCAGCTCAATTAAGACGAAATCTACAGCTTGCAGATCGTGAAGCTGTCTGTAATACGAGTCTGGCAACATGGGTTCACTCATGTCAATGGGCCCCCTTCTACTGCTTTGGACTCATAAGGCCCGTAAAGCGCCGGCCAGAGCGTTCCTTTTTTCAATGCTTCATAGGGGCTAAACTGTGGCAAGCCTGGCGGTTGAAAGTGGATATATAATTGTGGCGGCGTGTTGTAAAACTTCACTCGGATGGGCGGACAAGGATCAAATGGACCAATGAATGGGAAATATTTTTTAAATTGCGAATGCGAATGCATATGCATACCTCTCCTCCTCTTCTGTCTTGGGAGTAAATGAAATCAGGCGTAGCAACAAAGGCCTATATGCTCGTTATATGCGGCATGACTTGGCCAAAATCACATGTTTTCCAACATTTCCATATTGTATGGGTTAATCGTAGACGGCTAAAATGAAATCAATCGTTATAAATAACGATTGATAAAGAACCTACATACACCATGGGAGGAAACTACGATGACTAATCCAAAGCTGATTCTCGCAACTGCCGCAATACTCGTGACAACCTCCGTAAGCAGCTTATTCCCCCTATCTCCTGTTTCTGCCGCTACCTCAACAACAAGCAATACAGCTTTGACGCAAGGAATGACGAGTTCTTCTGTATCAGAGCTGCAGAGAAACTTGAAAAGCCTCGGTTTTTTTACATATCCAACTGTAACCGGTTACTTTGGAACAATAACTACACAAGCCGTTAAAGACTACCAGAAAGCTTATCTCCTTCCTTCCACAGGGATTGTAGACGCTGCAACGAGGCTCAATATCGCCCATGCCGTAACCAAACGTACGATGTTGGTAGATGCCATGAACTTCGTTCGAGTACCTTATCTTTGGGGAGGTGTGACACCTCAAGGCTTTGATTGCTCTGGCTTTGTCTATTACATGTTCAACAAACATGGGATACCCGCTGTACGGACGACGTCTAAAGGCCTTTTTGATTCAGGAATCTCAGTGAGTCTACCTAATTTGCAGCCAGGCGACTTGGTTTTCTTTGCAATTGCAGCTCCGGGAGTGGTAGACCATGTAGGCTTCTACATAGGGAATGGGCAGTTCTTATCCGCTACGAGGTCAGCTGGCATTTATCCTCAGAGTATGATGAATTCGTATTGGGGACCCAAATATGTAGGATCCAAGCGCGTATATTGAAAAAAAGTCCCTGCTGCGTTGCCATATGGCAACTAAGCAGGGACTTCTGTTTTATGAAGCTGCTTTCGAGGGCGTACTAATTTAGATAAGGAATAAGTTCATGAAGCTGACTAACGATTGCGAGCGGTTTCTTATCGGAGTCGGAAGCAGGAGGAGTTTTACCATATTTATTGAGCCAAACTGCCTTCATGCCGATTTGCAGCGGACCAGCTACATCCGCTTCCCATGAGTCACCTACGAATAAGGTATCCTCTGGCAGCACATTGAAATAATCAAGGGCTAGTTGATAAATTCGAGGATCAGGCTTGGCCATTCCAACGACATTGGAGATCCATACCTGCTCGGGAGGAAACAATTCCTTCAGACCTAGACGCACTATTTTACCCTCTTGCATATCGTGAGGTCCATTCGTAATGATTCCTAACTGATAACGGTCCTTGAGCTTCAGCAGCAGCTCCAGCACGTGAGGATCG
>JARBUQ010000414.1 GCA_029239545.1 Paenibacillus sp. | reverse complement strand
AGTAGGCATGATCGAAGGAATCGTAATCGACAAGGTCTGCTTCCAGCGGTTCGCCCCATCGATGTCGGCTGCCTCATACAAGTCCGGATTCACACCTGCCAATGCCGCCAAATAAATGATCGTACCCCAACCCACTTCCTTCCATATTCCGGAGGTTACAAGAATGGATCGAATCATCGAATTCTCTGCCAGGAAGTAGATCGGCTCGAAGCCCAGCCATACCAGAAAATGATTAATGAACCCTGTTGATGGAGATAAAATTCCGACCGCAATCCCGCTTATAATAACCCAGGACAGAAAGTGCGGCATATAAATAACGGTTTGCACGATCCGCTTGTACACAACCAGACGAACCTCATTCAACAGAAGCGCCAAGATGATCGGTGCCGGAAAAGCGAAGAGCAGATCGAGTCCGCCTATTATGATCGTGTTCTTGAATATTCGCAAAAAATCCGCGTGTTGGAACATCCTCTCGAAGTGTTCTAGGCCGACCCATGGACTGCCCCATATCCCTTTGAAAATGTTGTAGTCCTTGAATGCGATAAAGGAAGCGCCCAGAGGAACATACCTGAAAATAATGTAATACAGAATACCGGGTATCGTCAGGATATACAGCGCTTTGTACTTCCACATGTATTTCCATACCGAATTTGAATTTGCTCTGTACGAGGGTTGCTTGACATCCTGCAGTTTCGTTCTAGCCATGAGTTTCACCCTTTTTTTCTCTGGAATAGTTCTTGCTTGTGGGAGAGAAGAAATGAAAGCATTTACATATCGGGTTGTAGCTCTATACTAGACCGTTCGGATGCAACCGACAATGGAGTCATTTTAATTGCTCTTGTGTTTTCTTTGGATCCTTCGGCATGGACATTATGATGCGAGTGCCTTCATCAGGCGTGCTTTCCACCCTTAATCCGTACTGCTCCCCGAACACAAGCTGAATGCGTCGATGGACGTTCATCAGACCAATTCCCCCGCGTTTCTGTGTGGGCTCAGAGCTTGATGGATCTGCTGCAAGACGGTTCTGCTCCAGCTTCGCCCTCAACTCCTCGAGCTTGTTCGGCGCGACTCCAACACCGTTATCCTCCACGATAATCAAGAAACGGTCCTCGTCGAATTGGGCATCGATACGAATAAAATGATGCGGCTGTACCCCTTCTGGAAAAGCATGCTGAAACACATTTTCAACCAGAGGCTGGAGGGTGAGTCGCACCATCTTCTCAAGCAGCAGCCCCGGCGACACTCGAACATCGATTTCAAAATCAACCCCAGTCCGGTGTTTCAGAATCGTCATATAGTTCAATACATGCTTAAGCTCGTTAACTACTGTGATTTCCTCCAGATTCGTCTGCACGGAATAACGCAGCATGGCGGCCATCGCATCGACCATCTCGGATATTTCATCGGAATCCTGCACAACCGCATAACAATTGATCGTTTCCAGCGTGTTGTAGAGAAAATGTGGATTGATCTGCATCTGAAGCGCTTGAAACTCGGCCCTCTGACGCTCCATTCTAGTCGCCTGCAGATCGAGCGTTGTCTTCTGATTGCGCAGCTCCGCCTCATAGACTCTGTCGATCATCTCCGATAATCGGCTTACCATGAGATTGTAGCTGCGAATTAATCCTCCCAGCTCATCCTTGCGCTCGGGGGCTACGATAGGATCCCAATTTCCCTTCTCCGTCTCCCGCATCCCATTCTTCAGAATATGAATCGGCTTGAGCAGAGATTGTCCGAATCGATAAGCGAGCCATAGCGCGAATACGAGCGTGATAAGACCTACGATCAAGGTTGTCGTCCGTATAGTAGAGATCGGCTTGCGAAGCTCCTTCACGGGAATCGAAGCGGCCAAATGCCATTGCGAATAATCAGACTGCAAAGACACGATCATTCGTCTCTCATGATCGGCCGTCTGCTGATAGGTGACTTGATTATGCTCCATGTTCTCGATGACCTCCGGTGTGATGCCCGCCACCGATTCCGAGTTGCCTGGGTGATAAATAATATGCCCCTGATCATCGACGATGAAGAAGAAACCGGCTTCACCGATATCCAGGCGACCCCATATTTTCTCCAGCTCCTTGGCCTTAAACTCCACCGCAAGCACGCCCAAAGGCTCATGGGAGGCAGCTCCTCTTATTTTTCGAGCAAGTGTAATGACATTATTGCCCTGGCCTGCCACGATGCTGGTGTTCAGAATAGCAATAGCCCCGTTATAGGGCGTTCTCTCATTAAGCAGGTCCAACTGTCGCCTTGGATTGAAGTAGGGGGAATACGACTGGTTCGCATTATCGTCGCTGATTGCTTTTGCATGATTGCCAATCACATAAATTAAGCTAATCTGCGGATGGAGGATGAAGGATGGCTGGAACACATATTTGCGAATTTGATCGTTGTAGTAAAAATGCGCATAGTTATCCTCGGGATCGATGTCCATAAATCGTCTTACATCGTTGTTGGACAAAATGGATTCGCTTATACGCTCGTAAGTTTGCAGGTAAAGGTCTGTCTGGTACAAAGCATTCGAGATGACTTGAGAGATGTTCTTCTCCGATTGACGATCCAGCGCCTTGGACGACTGAAAATAGGAAAAAACACCGACTACGCTAAGCGATAAGACGATGACAATGAGAAAATAAGCGAATATTTGGGTCGACAGTTTGCGCCTCATCAATGGATCCCGAGCCTCCCGCGATACTCGGATGGGGAACAGCCTTCGTATTTCTTGAATGTTTTGGTGAAATGGGCATGATCGGCATACCCGATCTCATAAGAAATATCGACAATCCGGTAGTGTGGCTGCTCAAGCAGCTTCTTGGCCCGCTCCATCCGGCGTTTAATGCGATATTGCACGAATGTCTCATTCGTCATCTGTTTGAAAAGCTGGCTGAAATAGGACGCATTGAAGCCGAGCGTCTCCGCTACTTCCTCCAAAGAAACCTCTTTAGCTATATGCTTCTCGATATACGCCTTCGCTTCTTCGATCGGATCCCGATGTTTGCCCTTACGGCGCAGGCGAAGCTCCTTCACTGTAGCTCGGATTACGCCAATAAATGGCTCGAGCGGACTCCCGGCTTCGGATGCCGCCGACATCGATTCTTCATTATGAATAGGAAGCTCCAATCCAGGAAGATTGATGTCCCTGCTCTGCAGCTTCTTGGATAATTGAGCATGCAGCTTGTGCAGCAGGTCCGTTAGCGGTTTCTGGGTTGAGAACGCAGCTGTCTCCGATCGGAGAGAGTCGAATAACGTGTCCAGTGCTTCCTCCTGCACATTCCAAATGGCTTCGTCCATTTGCTCGACCCACGGATCAAAGTTGAAGGTCGTTAGACGTGCTACCGCCCGCTGCTTCTGTAATTTGAAGATGAGCTGGAGCAGCACCTCGTGCAGCTTCTTTTTGTTAACAGGTTTAAGGATATATTCTTTAACACCATAAGATAAGCATTTCTGCGCATATTCAAAATCATGATAGCCTGAAACGACCACAACGACCATATCTGTATCCATTTGAGCGACTTGCCTGCATAACTCAAGACCATCCAGCTTAGGCATCCGGATGTCCGTCAGCAGGATGTCTGGTCGGCCAGCTTGAATCTGGGCAAGCGCCTCTTCGCCGTTCCCGGCGAGCCTGATGCTTGTGATCTGGGTACCGAGCTGAGCGACCATCGTTTGCAAGCCTTTGCGAATCATCGGTTCATCGTCGACAATCAGGATGTCCATCTGTTCGGTACACTCCCTTCATGGTCGTATTCATAACGTATAGTGTACCACAATAACGTAGTTTTCTTTCTCATGCTCTCCTTATCTTAATGGGCTGTTCAGGATCCAACAATGGATTCGTTTAGGTTATCCTTGTGTTTTTTTTAGGTTATTTGGAGGGGATGGGTCTGCAGAGCGTAGGGTTATTATTCTGGAATTGATGCATTTCACCAAAATCATAACACATCGGTGCTCGGCAAAAATCATGAAGGGTGAATTTAAAGGGAGTGTCAGGAGTTTCGATGATAGGCGGACTGTAGATCCGATATATTCGTCCAGAAGCACAAATAGCAGGTTTAAGCGGACACACGTTCCGTCCCTCTGCAATAAGGCGTCTTTTGGAGTATAAATATGCCCAATAACGGAATCTGTGTCCGCGAGTAGGCGAAATACAGGGGTTTGGGGGCAAATAACGGAACCTGTGTCCGCATCGTTTGGGAAATTGCACATCCTTTGACGGTGTCGGGTCTAACAGTACGGGTTGACTCGTTTAGAAAGGATGAGCGTACAACGAACTTTATCGCAGCGTTGCCACCAGCTCACGCATAACCTTCACAAAGTGCGGGAACGCTATGGATGGTTCTTCCAGATCCGGGTACCACATTTTCTCCCACTCCAGCGAAAGATGACCGTTATAGCCGATGGCATGAAGCGCTTCAACGTTCTCGCGGATTGGCATGATGCCTTCACCAGCCAGCACGTACTGATGCGGCTTCCCGCCCGGTTTGCCTGGCACAGCATCCTTAAGATGCACATGACGAATGAGTGAGCCTATCCGTTCGCATACCTCCTGCGGCTTCTCTCCCACATGATGGGTATGAACCGTGTCCCACAGCACAGCTAATCCTTTGGGATTGCCAGCCTTGTGGATAATAGCTGCAATCGCTTCAGCTGCCGAGAAGTGGTCATGGGTCTCGATAATCACTTCTACCCCAAGAGGAGCAATCGTTTGGAC
>JARBUQ010000413.1 GCA_029239545.1 Paenibacillus sp. | reverse complement strand
AGTCAGGGAAGGTCCATACCTATTATCAGCAAACAATCGCGGCAACCGGACGACTTAGCAGCCAGTTTCCTAATTTGCAGAACATTCCTATTCGTCTGGAGGAAGGACGTAAGATTCGTAAAGTATTCGTTCCTTCACAACCGGATTGGTATATTCTTGCTGCTGACTACTCGCAGATCGAATTGCGCGTACTCGCCCATATTTCGAAGGATGAGAGGCTGATTGAGGCTTTCCTGAACAATATGGACATTCATACGAAGACCGCTATGGACGTATTCGGTGTACCGGAATCAGCTGTTGATTCTAATATGAGACGCCAAGCCAAGGCCGTTAACTTCGGAATCGTCTACGGAATCAGTGATTACGGATTATCTCAGAATTTGAACATTACACGCAAGGATGCCTCCCAATTCATCGAACAATATTTCGCTGTATTCAAGGGTGTTCGCAAATATATGGACGATATAGTCAAACAGGCCCGCACGAATGGATATGTCACGACTTTGCTGCAAAGACGCCGTTACTTGACGGATATCAATGCTTCTAATTTCAACCTCAGGTCATTCGCCGAGCGTACCGCCATGAATACGCCGATTCAAGGCACGGCCGCTGATATAATCAAGCTTGCCATGGTGCAGTTATCTGAACGGATGAAAGCTGAGAATGTGAAGAGCCGTATGCTGCTGCAGGTACATGATGAGCTCGTATTCGAAGTGCACGAAGAAGAGCTTGAGCTTATGAAGGCACTCGTCCCTGAGGTGATGGAGAACGCTCTGTCCCTGGACGTTCCACTTAAGGTTGATGTGAATTATGGAGTCAATTGGTATGAAGCGAAGTAAACAAGACAGACCTTTGTCGGATTGCGTTTGTGTAGTGCACTACAATGTTAAGGAGGAACTTAAGTATGCCTGAATTGCCAGAGGTAGAAACGGTCCGCAGGACGTTGAATGTGTTGGTAGCCGGCAAACGCATAGAGAAGGTAACCGTTCATTTGCCCAGAATTATACAAAGACCTGATGATATTAGCCAATTCGCCTTCATGCTTCAGGGCCAAACGATACGCAGCGTGGAGCGAAGAGGTAAGTTTCTTCGTCTCGTACTGGACGAGCTAATCCTTGTCTCTCACCTGCGTATGGAAGGGCGTTATGGTGTATATGGGGCTGAAGAGCCGCTGGAGAAGCATACCCATGTAGTTTTTCATTTTGATGATGGCACAGAGCTTAGATACAAGGATGTTCGCCAGTTTGGGACGATGCATTTATTTGCACCAGGCGAGGATAATCTCCTTCCTCCTCTTAATAAGCTTGGACGTGAGCCGCTGGATGATACGTTCACTCTGGCGGATTTCCGGGAACGAATCGGCTCTAGGACTACCAAGATTAAGCCGCTGCTCCTCAATCAGGAAGTCATCACCGGTATAGGAAATATTTATGTGGACGAATCGCTGCATCGATCCGGCATCCATCCGGAAAGAACAGCGGATTCATTGAGTCGCACCGAGCTGGCAAGCTTGCACGAGTCGATCGTAACCATTCTTCAAGAAGCAGTTGATGCTGGAGGCTCCTCCATTAAGTCCTATGTGAATGGACAGGGGGAGATGGGGATGTTCCAACAGCAATTGCTCGTCTATGGACGAACCGGGCAGCCTTGTACACGCTGTGAGCAGTTGATCTTGAAGACGGTCGTCGGAGGCAGGGGGACGCATTATTGTCCAGCTTGTCAGAAGCCTAAACGAGCAAGAAAGACAGCCAAACTATAAGCACTTAATTCCCCTCTCTGCCATATAGTGAGTAGGAGCCTAGAGCGGGGAGGAGTGTGCTTATGCTGTCAATTTTGTCATTATGTTTCTTGGCATTAGCTGTCAGCTTGGACGGTTTCGGAGTTGGGATGACTTATGGACTTCGCAGGATACGAATACCTTTTTTATCCATTATCATTATTTCGGTCTGTTCGGGGCTGATTTTCTGGATCGCTATGCAGCTTGGAGAATATGCTGCCACGTTTCTTTCTCCACGATTGGCGGCAGTTACAGGGGCCTTGATCTTAATTGCGATCGGGATATGGGCACTCAGCCAAATATTCAGGAACAAAGCTGGATTAGAGAGCTCAGACAATGGTAGTGAAAAGGCAGATTTGAGGGTTGCAGGCAAGAATCAGGAGCAGGGCGGGCAAGCAGAGCATGCAGCTGAGCCGACAGGTGAGATTAGGACCGTTGTTGTCATCGAATGGAAGCGAATAGGACTTGTGATCCAAATTTTGCGCAAGCCATCCCTCGCCGACATGGATCGCTCGGGAATTATCTCTGCATCCGAAGCGGTATTACTAGGAATTGCATTATCGCTGGATGCTTTCGGAGCAGGAATCGGGGCTGCTTTTATTGGTTTTAGTTCGCTTCTCACTGCTGTTATTATCGCGATTTCGAGTGGTTTTTTTATTGCTTCCGGACTTCGGGTAGGGATCATATATGCGGATCGATCCTGGGTGAAGAAATTGTCATTCTTACCTGGGTTTCTATTAATCGTTATGGGTCTGATGAAATTACTGTAAATGAGGCTGATCTAGGAAAGGGTGAAGGGATGAATATCGGATTAACGGGAGGTATCGCTTGTGGCAAAAGCACCGTTGCTGCTATGCTTGTGAAGCGCGGTGCATTTCTGATAGATGCCGATCGGATCGCTCGGGACGTTGTGCTCCCGGGCTCCCCAGTCCTAGAGCAGGTTGCTGTAAGGTTCGGCGAGAATGTACTGCTGGCTGATGGAAGTCTGAACCGCAAGAGACTGGGCGAGATCATCTTCAGTGAAACGAATGCGCGCAAGGATCTGGAAGCTATTCTGCATCCTCCTATACGTGCCTCTATGAGAGAGCAGATGGCAGACCTTGAGCAAGCTGAGCCGGACAAGCTGGTAGTGGTGGATGTACCGCTCTTGTTTGAGTCACAGCTGTCTTATATGTACTCAGAGGTGATGCTGGTGTACATACCTGCGCACTTGCAGCTGGAGCGACTGATGAAGCGGGATTTCTTAACGCTTGCTCAGGCGGAGCTTAGGCTGAAATCCCAAATGCCTATTGAAGACAAGAAGAAAATGGCGGACATTGTCATCGATAATAGCGGCACATTAGAGGAGACTGAAGCACAAATTGAGACATTCTGGAACAGAAAGGGATTGGGATGAAGTTTTTTCGAAAAAAACGAGTGTTTGCTTTACTTCTGTTGCTCTTTGTCGTATTTCTTTTCTATAACACGAAGCTGCTTGGATCATGGATGTATCCTGTTTATTATAAAAACGATATCAAAATCAGCGCCGAGAATTATAATGTAGATCCTTTTCTTATCGCTGCGATTATTCGTGTTGAGACGAATTTCAATCCGGAAAAAACTTCGCGCAAGGGTGCTATAGGACTTATGCAGCTAATGCCGGATACCGCGCAATGGATCGTGGATAAAGCTGATTATGCAGATCGAACGCTAAATTCACTAGAACGGCCAGACGTCAATATTGAAGTAGGAGCCTGGTACTTGAATTCATTGTCCAATCAATTCGAGGGCAATCGCATTGCAGTGTTAGGAGCCTACAATGCCGGCCCCGGCAATGTCCGCAAATGGCTGCAGAACAATACTTGGGATGGCACGCTCAAGAACATAAATCAGATTCCTTTTGGAGAAACTCGTCATTATATTCAGCGAGTGATGTATTATCATAACAAATATATAAGTCTTTATCAGGAGGACTTTGGCACTGATCTTGCTCTTGCGCCTTCATACAGCAAATAAAAAATGCCGGACAAGCTCTGTACTTTCGCACCGCGCTCTGGGAGTTGCGCGAACGGTGCGAAAAGAAGCTGGTATCCGACATTTCGTAACAAATAATTAGAAATTATTAGACGATCCTGCTAATTGCTGTTCAGCGATTTGTACCAAACGGCGCGTAATATATCCGCCAATCGAACCTGTGTCGCGGGTTGCCATGTTACCATAGTAACCATCTTGCGGGATAGAGATCCCTAGTTCCTGAGCAATTTCGTATTTCATTTGATCCAATGCTTGATTGGCTTGCGGGACTACAAGAGAGTTTCTTGATGCCATGTTGTTCACCTCCTTGTGGTTGGTAAATGTATTATGCTCGTCTAGTTCCAATTCATTCAGAGATTCGATGGGAAATATATCAAGAACCAATTAAGGAGGGAATACCGTTGAAATGTCCTTTTTGCGATAACGCAGGTACGAAGGTGCTGGATTCAAGACCGGCCAACGAGAACAGATCCATCCGCAGACGCCGGGAATGCGATAGATGTCTTCGAAGGTTCACTACATTCGAGATGATTGAAGAAACGCCGCTGATTGTCATTAAGAAGGATGGCAGCAGGGAAGAATTCAGTCGTGACAAGATGCTCCGAGGCCTTATCAGAGCTTGCGAGAAAAGACCCGTATCTATGGAGCAATTAGAATATGTAGTATCTGAGGTGGAGAAGGAGCTTAGAAGTCATGCACATGCGGAAGTAGCAAGCCGGGAAATTGGAGAGCTCGTTATGGAGCAGCTGCACCCAGTTGATGAAGTGGCTTTCGTGCGGTTCGCTTCTGTATACCGTCAATTCAAGGATATTAATATGTTTATGAAGGAATTAACCCAACTGCTCGGCAAGCATGACCCTAACGGATCGGCCAAATCTTGAATAACCAAGAACCCTTCCCTTGCAGGAGGGTTCTTGTGAATTATT
>JARBUQ010000412.1 GCA_029239545.1 Paenibacillus sp. | reverse complement strand
TCAGCGCGTGCTCCGCGAAGTATTCCGGGGTCGAGCCGTACACGTATCGACCGTCCACATAACTCGGCAAGCCGGCATTGGGAAAAACGGACAGCGGAATGTTCAGCTCTGCCGGCAGCTTCTCCATCGAACGGAGAATCCCGTTCGGCCCGCTGTGACAATTGAAGCCAACAACGTCGGCTCCAGCGTCACGCAGCCGCAGGAAGGCGTCGGCATACGGCACCCCATCCCTTGTGCCTCCACTGCCCTCCGCAGCGAACTGGCAAATAATCGGCAGCGCATCTCCTCCGAGTCTTCTCGCCGTCTGCAGTGCAAGCGCAAGCTCCTCCAGCTCGTAGAACGTTTCCAGCAGGATACCGTCTACACCGCCTTCGAGCAGAGCCGCCAACTGCTCTTCATAATCCTTCAACAGCACAGAAGTCTGTATGGTGCGCCGACCGCCTCCGCGTATTGATCCGACAGCACCAACGACATAAGCGTCGGAGCCGACAGAACTGCGAGCAATCTGAGCGCCTGCCCGGTTAATCGCTCCGACCTCTTGCTCCAGTCCGAAATGAGCTAATTTCTCCCGGTTCGCCGAGAAAGTATTCGTCTCGATAACACGAGCGCCCGCTTCATAGTAGCGGCGGTGTACATCAGCTATCGCCTCAGGATTAAGCAGGTTGAATTCTTCCGAGGAAGCGCCAACCGTAAATCCAAGCTTATATAAATAAGTGCCCATTGCTCCGTCACCAGTCAACACCTGACTGGCAAGAGCCGTTCTAAAATCTCTGGTCATCTCTCTCTCCACCATTTCTGTCTTGCATTAGAATTATGACTCAATCCTGCCGTCAAACACGATAGCAGCAGCACCTGTCATGAACACCTGATTGCTCTGTGCGTCCCATTCTATGAACAGATCACCACCGGCCAGCGACACAGTGGCCTTCCGCTCTGTCAGTCCGTTCAATACCGAGGCTACCAGAGTAGCGCACGCTCCGGACCCGCAAGCGAGGGTTACTCCGGTTCCGCGTTCCCATACGCGCATGTCCACATGCTCTCTCGAGCGCACAGTCGCAAACTCTACATTGACCCGCTTCGGGAACAGCTCATGCACTTCAAGCGGCGGTCCCCACTTCAACAGCTCGAAGCTGGGGGCGTCGTCGACATAAATTACGCAATGCGGATTGCCCATAGAGACCGCGGTAAACTGAAAGCGAGTCCCCTGAGACTCTATTGGTTGGTTCACAATTGTATCGCGGTCCAGAGTAGTTGGAATACGCGCGCCTTCAAGAATCGGTTCCCCCATATTCACCCGAATCGCAACAGCGCGTCCGTCTTCAGCCTGAATCTGAATAGGTTGAATGCCTATTCCGATCGTTTCGATGGTCAGCTCAAGCTTACTCGTAAGCCCGCGGTCGAACACATATTTCGCTACACAGCGAATGGCATTGCCGCACTGCTCCGCTTCGGAGCCGTCTGCGTTAATGATGCGCATCAAAAAATCCGCGCGCTTCGAAGGTAGAATATATACCATGCCATCGGCACCGATGCCGAAATGGCGATCACATAAAGAAACTGCAAGTTGGGAAGCCTGTTCCGGCAGTTGGCTCTGATCGGCAATCACGATGAAATCATTGCCCAGACCATGCATTTTGGTGAAATTCAATGTGATCACACTCCTCAACAAATAAACAATTACATGCAGCAGCCAGCCCATTTATCAAAAGTGACCCACATGCGAAATATGGGAGCTATCTTACAATTAGCATTTATTATATTGCATATCGCGTCATGTGCATAGTTTCTTTTCATTATACGCGTGAAAAGCCCGATCGTCGCATAGAACTGATGCAGCAGCTCTAGACATAACCGGACTTTTCACTAGGAACAACCAATATGATTTTCTATTAGCGGGTTGCAGGCTTGGAGCTATATTTCATCGGTGGACGTTTCGACTTCTTGCTTGTGCCCAGAACGCTGCCCAGCCCCATCAGGAACGTTGGAATACCAGCGAATATCAGCACGACCAACCAGTCCGTCAGTCCGAGCGGCACGGTCTTAAAGATCGGCTGCAGCGCATCAATATAAAGTACGCCTAACATGAGAATAAGCGATGAGAGCACAGCCAGAACCAGGTATTTATTCTGAAATGGATTGCGGTGAAAAATAGATCTGGAGCTGCGGCAATCAAATACGTGAATCAACTGGGCCATTACAAGTGTGGCAAATGCTACCGTCTGCGCATGCATCAGGTTGTTAGCACTTCCTGGGTTATCTCTAAGCGCAATCCAGAACGCCGCTAATGTGCACACCCCGATCAGAATGCCTCGACTAATAATTTTCCAGCCCAACCTTCGCGCAAATATATTTTCCTTCGCGCCTCGGGGCTTATGCTGCATAAGATCCTTCTCTGCCTGATCGACACCAAGCGCCATCGCTGGCAGTCCGTCTGTAACGAGATTCACCCAAAGGATCTGTATCGGGATGAGCGGCAGCGGCAGCCCGGCCATCATAGCAAGGAACATAGTCAATATTTCACCCACGTTAGAAGCAAGCAAATAACGAATAAATTTGCGGATGTTCTCATAAATGCCTCGGCCTTCTTCAATCGCCGCTACGATCGTAGCGAAATTATCATCGCTCAGCACAAGCGCCGAAGCTTCCTTCGTGACATCCGTCCCGCTAATTCCCATGGCAATCCCGATATCCGCCGCCTTGATCGCTGGAGCGTCGTTTACTCCATCCCCAGTCATTGCCACTACATGGCCCTGCCTTTGAAGTGCTTTGACGATACGCAGCTTGTGCTCAGGCGAGACACGGGCATAAACGTAGATGTTCGGAGCTTCCACCGCTAGCTCCTCATCACTCATGGCCGCAAGCTGCTGGCCATTTATGCAGCGTCCATTATTCGGGAGCATACCCAGCTGCTTGGCAATAGCCTCTGCTGTAGCCTGATGATCGCCTGTAATCATGACCGTCTTGATACCGGCCCGTCGGCATGTGGCGATTGCATCTCTAACTTCCTTGCGCGGGGGATCCATCATGCCTGTCAGCCCGACGAATACAAGTCCGGTCTCCAACCCTTCCATGGATTCACTTCGATCCGTTGCCTTCAGTTCCTTATAGGCCATACCGAGCACACGCAGTGCAGAGCGCGCCATTCCTTCATTGGCTGCCATTACTTTCTGCTTGAGCGTCTGGGTGAAGGGAATCACCTTTCCATCCCACATAATATACGTGCACTGATCGGCTATAACATCAGGTGCGCCTTTCGTGTAGAGGAGACGGCCTCCCTGATGCTGGACCAGCACGGACATGCGCTTCCGCTCGGAATCAAAAGGGATCTCCCCCACCCGACTGTACAGTCCATCCAGCGAATTACGCGTCACTCCGCCTTTGGCTGCAAGTACTACAAGTGCTCCTTCCGTCGGATCACCTTGTATGCTCCAGACAGGCTTGATCGTTTCCTTCGCGGACTTTTTCTTCGAGGGCTCCGGCATTTCTTCCACTAGTGCCGCGTTATTGCAGAGAACACCGATCTGCAGCATGCGGCGCATCATCTGATTGTTGCGCAGATCGACAGGTGTTCCTGATGTGAGAATATTGCCGTGCGGTTCATACCCTTCTCCTGTCACTTCCATCACGTCACCGCCCAGCCATATATGGGTGACGGTCATTTTGTTCTGAGTAAGCGTCCCCGTCTTGTCAGAGCATATGACGGAAGCGCAGCCGAGCGTTTCCACCGAGGGCAGCTTCCGCACAATGGCTTTGCGCTTGATCATACGCTGCACACCGAGTGCCAGCGCAATCGTAACAATAGCGGGCAAGCCCTCCGGAATTGCAGCAACCGCCAAGCTAACGCCCGCTAGGAACATGCCATAAGCAGGCTGTCCATGCATAATACCTGCAATGACCACCATGATGGTGAGACCGATTGCAACGGCAATCAATATTTTGCCTAATTGCTCCAGCCGATGCTGCAAAGGCGTTTCCATTGTTTCGGTGTTCTGAATCAAGTCGGCAATTTTCCCCATCTCGGTGGCCATTCCGGTTCTGACAATTACACCGCGTGCTGTTCCTCTGGTCACCATCGTACCCATGAAACCAATGTTTTTCTGATCCCCAAGCGGGATATCATCGCCTGTTAATGCTTCAGTCATCTTACTGACCGGTACGGATTCGCCCGTAAGCGCCGATTCCTCTACATACATAGCATTTGCTTCAAGAAAACGCACATCTGCCGGTATTCGATCACCGCTTTCCAATACGATGACATCTCCTGGGACGAGCTCCCGGGCTGGAATTTGCTGAATGGTCCCCTCTCTCAGCACCTTGGCGGAGGGAGCGGACAGCTCCTTAAGTGCCCTGAGCGAACGCTCTGCACGGAACTCCTGGATGAATCCAAGAATCCCGTTCATTACGATGATGGCCACGATTGTAATGGCATCCAGATACTCCCCAAGCAATCCGGACACCAGAGTAGCCGCCATCAGCACCAGCACCATGAAATCCTTGAATTGATTCAGGAACAACGTAATATTCGAGATACCTTTCTTTTCCGACAGTTCATTGTAGCCTTCCTGGACAAGGCGATCCCGGACCTCGTCGCGCGACAGTCCCTGCGCTATATGCACCTGCTGCGCTGCTGCCGTTTCTTCCGGATTTAATTGATACCATGGCTTCTGACTCATTCCGGTTCCCTCTTTTCGAAGAAAATCTGTACAACCCTAAATGTATTCA
>JARBUQ010000411.1 GCA_029239545.1 Paenibacillus sp. | reverse complement strand
GCTGTATGAACATGCGGCCTATTACAATTAGCCATTGTAAAACAAAAAAAGCTCCCTCAATGGGAAGCTTTTACTTGCAAGCAATTCATAAAGGACAATCAACGAGCGCGTGCAGGATCACGGAACATATTCAAGATTCCTAGCACGATATGAGCTAGACCGAAGCCCATAATTCCATATCCCCATGCGTTAGGCGTTAAATACCAGCCCAGCAAACTTACAATAACCCCTAAAATAGTGACCACCCAGCTAGTTGCCATTCGGATACCCTCACTTTATATCGCAGAGTGTAAAGCTTAGCGATAGAGTACCCTAAAATGCAGCCCAGTATTCACTTCACTACAATGATTTTTTAAGCTCAATTTGAATATTGCGTGCATTCTTTAAATCTGCAATAACTAGAGGTATCCCATTCACCGTAATATCTGCCGCAGCAGGGAGCCCCACAACTACATACACGTTCAAGTCAGACACCCACTCACGGGTATCACCTTTTTTATAAAGTTTTTGCTCAAGCAGCTGCCGCTCTGTCTTACCCGTTGCAGCATTAGGCACCATCTTGTCAATTCTTAACCAGCACTCTTCCCCCTTAATATTCAGCAGAACGTTAAGCTTATCAGAATTTTCTACTGTGTAGTAATCTGTATTGCCCTCGCTGCGCAGCAATGTTAATACGGGGTTGGAGGAAGGAGTTGGAGATGGTGTGATTGTCGGGCTGCCCGGGGTTTTATTCCCGTTTGCAACTGCTCCTCCGTTGCTACCTGTTGTCGGTGTCTTTGTATCAGGAGTGCTTTTCTCCGTAATTTTATCACTGCTATCTACCTGAGGTTTGGATTCTGCATCATAGGTTTGGTGTATGAAGAAGTAAATCACACCCAAAATTAGCATTACAAAAGCGACCATAAGGATCGTTGATGCCCATTTGCTGATTTTGTCTGTATTCCGGGTGTGGGTTTTCTTGCGTCTGATTGGCTCGACTGTAGCTTCGACTGTAGGCGCTGGGATAACATTGCGGTACAAGGCAAGCACTTCATTCGGATCGAGTCCCACTGACTCAGCGTAGCTTTTGATAAAAGCACGGACGTAAAAGCTCCCCGGTAATATTTTGTAATCTCCTGTTTCAATCGCTTCCAAGTATCGCTTCCGAATCTTCGTGATTTCTTCCAGCTGTTCCAGAGAAATATCGTTTTCCAGCCGCGCTTTTTTTAATAGCTGTCCCAGGTCCGACACGCTGTCGTCACCTCCTGAATGAACGTCCATGCAGCAATGCGGCTAATCAATAGCCAGGATCATGGTCAATGTTGATAAAGCTCTCATAAGAAATTTCTTCATCAGGGTTGTTTCTCAGTTCAATAATGTAATCAAAATTCTCATAGGTATACTCGGATTCACGTATAAAAATGTCGGGATGCTCGATCACTTTGGTAGAGGGCATTCGCATGATCTCACGCAGAAGGCTGTGATGCTTCTCATTGGCCCGGAGCGTAGACACAATCCCGTCAATAATAAACACGTTGCTCACATTCATTTCATCCTCAGACAGCTGACTGCGCACGGTCTGGCGAAGCAGTGTCGAGGAGACGAACGTCCATCTCTTCTGGGCACACACACTTCCTGCAATGATAGACTCTGTTTTACCTACTCTTGGCATACCTCTTAGTCCAATAACCTGATTGCCTTCCCGCTTGCATATTTCTCCGAGAAAATCGACTAACAAGCCCAATTCGTCTCTTGTGAAACGAAATGTTTTGCGATCGTCTGAATCTCTCTCGATATATCTTCCATGACGCACCGCTAATATATCCACAAGCTTGGGAGCACGCAATGCCGTTACGGTTATATTATCCACTTTTTTCAGCATTTTACCCATAAGTTCTATTTTTTCATCGTCATTTGTTTGTAAAAGCATACCACGGGTCTTATCCTCAACACCATTGATGGTCATAATGTTGATTTCCAGCATCCCCATAAGCGAAGCAATATCACCTAATAGTCCCGGACGGTTCTTATGTATTCTGTATTCCATATACCACTGCTTAACTTCCACTTTAACACCCCTCATGTTCGCTGCAAATGATGAAGTAAACGCGAAAATAGTCGATCATTATAAAGATTCTACAATTTTCGCCTCTTTCCTCCTGTGTATGCGAATATTTTGCTAGGTCGCGGCATACGGAAAGCCCCCTTTTAACTCAGGAGGCTTTGCCGTCATGCCATAAAGGCTTTTTATTTCACAAGCTTTACCATCAAGCGGGCGATGATCTGTTTTTCTCCATCATCCGCAACATCCCACAACTCTTTCAGAATGCGCTCTTCCTTGTTCTCAGGATCAATCTTGTCGGACAAGAATTCGCCAATCTGAACGGCAAGCTTGGAAATCGTTTCATCACTCATTCCCGCGTTATGAGCTTGCTGTACCCGATCAGACAGAAACGTCTTCCACTTCTCAAAGCTTTTTAATACTGTCGACATGTTCACACACTCCCTCGAGAAAATAGTGATGCAACTGTTGCAGTTGTAGGATGAGCATTCTGCCTTCTCTTTATGCCGTCCTTGCATCGCCAATTATAGGGAGCCGCTTAAGGCTGGCGCAGCACTTCCGCTTCAGGTCAGCCATCCCCCGTTAGGACTGATGACTTGACCTGTGATGTACCCGGATTCCGGCAAGGCTATGAAGTACACAAGTGAAGCGATTTCGTCCGGTTGAGCAAATCTGCCGGCAGGAATCTCATCCTTGAGTGCCTGCATCTCCTGCGGATTCAAATTGGCATTCATCGACGTTTCTACGACTCCGGGAGCAACCGCATTAACCGTCACTCCCGAAGGGGCCAACTCCTTGGCAAGCGCCTTTGTAAAAGCATTGACACCGCCCTTGGCAGTTGAGTAAACGACCTCGCATGAAGCGCCAGAAATTCCCCAGATGGAGGACACGTTAATAATTCGTCCATATTTTTGATTCACCATATGCGACATGAACAATTGGGAGCATAGGAACATCCCGCGAAGATTTATGCTCATCACTTGATCCCAATCTTCATCCGTTACATCCGCTAACATGCCAAAATGCGAGATTCCTGCATTGTTGACCAGAATATCGGGAATCATGCCATGCTGCTCCATCTTTTCTTTCATCCGTTCAAGCTGTTCCCTGGATCGAAGATCAGCCGTTACGGTCAGCACCTTGACGCCATGAGCCAAGCATGCCCTTGCAACCTCGTTGGCTGCCTCGTGAGCATTCAAATAATGAATCACGATCTGCATACCAACGGATGCGAAACGTTCCGCAACCGCCGCTCCAATCCCTCGACTGGCGCCGGTGATTAAAACGGTTGTTTCGGCAAGAGGCTTGCTCATGACAGGGTCCTCTCTCCTTCCGGACTTTGCACAACACATATAGCCAAACGATCGAAGTCCACATGCTCGCTCAAGCGACGATTCGCATCTTCAAGTGTAATCGATTCGTAAACCTGAAGCACATCGAATAAATGGGTGCCTTTGAACTCATATTTGGTGAATTCATTCGCCAATGCTTCTGCGGAATTCATCATCCGAAGAAAGGCTCCTATTTTCTTGCGCTTGCTTCGTTCGAATGATCCTTGATCTATCCCGCTTGCTATTGCCCGCTTCAATTCAGCCGAAACAAGCTCAAGCAGCAATTCAGGATCCTTTGTATCTCCGCCAATGACAGAAAATGCATAGTTGTTGCCACAATTGTATTCATGTCCGAAAGCATCGGATATTACGCCATCGTCGTACAATTGCTGATACAAGGACGAGCTTGGGCTAAGCAAAGCGTCAAGCACCAGCTTCGTGGTGAGCTCTTTGTGCAATAGAGCATTGCCTGATTCCACCCCCATGCGTTCCTTGAAACCGAACATACATTTAGGAAGAGAGACAGGAAGCTCAATACGCTTCTCCTTCTGCTTGACTTGCCCTGGTTCCTTGTCGAAGAAACGGTGGATTTCACCTTGGGGCTTGAATGACTTGGCAGCCTGATTCGCTCGAATAAGCTCAAGAATGGGCTCTGGCTCTATTCCACCAACGACGAATAAGCTCATATTGCTTGGATGATAAAAAGCATGGTAACACGTATAAAGCATCTCTTTGGTTATGTGTGAAATGGACTCCACGGTGCCTGCGATATCGATGCGCACAGGGTGTTCGACGTACAAGGCCTCAATCAAGCCAAAATATACACGCCAATCCGGGTTGTCGCCGTACATATCAATTTCCTGACCGATGATCCCTTTCTCCTTCTCCACATTTTGATCTGTGAAATAAGGATTTTGCACGAAATCGATCAGAGTAGTCAAATTCTCTTCAATATTACCTGTTGCAGAGAACAGATAAGCGGTGCGGTCGAAGCTCGTAAATGCATTCGCTGATGCTCCCAAAGAAGCGAACTTGGCGAAAATATCTCCCTCGGGCTCTTCAAACATTTTATGCTCCAAAAAATGCGCAATTCCATCCGGTACCTGTTCCTTACCCTGACCTTCAACCTGAAAATGATTATCTATTGAACCGTAATGGGTCGAGAACGTCGCATACGTCTTGTTAAATCCGGCTTTAGGGAGAATATATACATTCAGCCCGTTCGGCAAACGTTCATGATATAAGGTTTCCTGCAATTTGGTGAATGGTATGACTTGCATAATCAGCTCTCTCCCTTCCGGTCTCTTAAGAAGTAGATGGTGTCAAGCTGAATCGTTTTGGCTACTTGCTTAATTGCTGC
>JARBUQ010000410.1 GCA_029239545.1 Paenibacillus sp. | reverse complement strand
GTCTGGATCAATAATGCCGGATTTGGTCGTTTCGCGGCGATTGATGCTGCTCCTCTTCAGGATTATACGGAAATGATGGATGTAAACTATATGGGAACTGTTCGTTGCACAAAGGCGGTGCTTCCTTATATGATAAAGGCAGGCAAGGGCCAGATTGTCAATGTGGCATCGATCGCGGGCAAGATCGGATCTGCGAAGTCAACGGCCTATTCGGCTTCTAAGCACGCCGTGTTAGGTTTTACGAACAGCTTGAGGCAAGAGCTTATGGGTACTGGCGTCGCTGTTACGGCGATTAATCCTGGACCGATCAATACTCGGTTCTTCGAGCAAGCTGACCCATCAGGGGATTACGTGCGGAATGTGCAGCGTTTCATGCTGCAGCCTGACCAAGTAGCCAGAGCCGTGGCAGATGCGATCAAACATCGTCGTACTTATGTAGATCTGCCTTGGGTAATGGGATTCGGGGCCAAGCTGTTCGCTCTATTCCCGACTTTGTTCGAACTCATCGCCAATCGGTTCTTGAACAAAAAGTAACACACACATATACAAGAGGGAGCTGTCACACAAATGAGATTAGGTTCAGTTGAAGCTGGGGGTACCAAGTTTGTTTGCGGGATTGGGAATGAACACGGTGAGGTGTTGTATAGAACAGAGTTCCCGACAACTACTCCAGAAGAAACTTTGGGAAGAGTATTGGATTTTTTTCGAGATGAGAAGCTGGATGCATTGGGCATCGGATCATTCGGTCCTATCGATCCTGATCCTGATAGTCCTACATATGGGTATGTAACCACAACTCCCAAGCAAGGTTGGGCGCAATATAATGTGTTAGGCAAATTGAAGGAATCGTTCGATTGTCCAATTGGCTGGGATACGGACGTGAATGCTGCGGCGCTCGGCGAAGCTACTTGGGGCGCGGCAAAAGGCTTGGGCAGCTGCTTGTATGTGACGGTTGGAACGGGAATCGGAGGCGGCGTGTACGTTGGCGGGAGCTTGGTGCACGGCTTGGTGCATCCCGAGATGGGCCATATTCCGGTGAAGCGGCATCCGAAAGATACTTTCGAAGGCAGCTGCCCTTACCATGGGGATTGTCTGGAGGGCCTGGCAGCCGGAACTGCGATTGCCAAGCGATGGGGGAAGAAGGGTCATGAATTAGAGCATGATCCGCTCGTGTGGGAGTTAGAGGCGTATTATTTGGCTCAGGCTGCAGTGCAAGCGATTTTGTACCTGTCTCCGCAGCGCATTGTGTTCGGCGGCGGTGTTATGAAGCAGCGTCAGCTATTCCCTTTAATCCATCAGGAGGTTCAGCTGCTGCTGAAGGGCTACGTGCAGAGCGAATGGATTACGAAGCGAATAGACGAATACATAGTACCTCCAGGTCTGGGTGACAATGCCGGGTTGTGCGGAGGGCTAGCATTGGCCCAGACAGCATTATTGCAGGGGCGATAAGAATTGTAGGTTCATTATGTAGACTATATGGCGGCTGCTGAGCCGAGAAGGAGCTTCTGTATGCAAACAGATTTCCTGCGGGACTGGTTAGTTGACAAATATGAAGAGCTTGAGCAAAGAACATTGAAAGCGATCGAGCAGCTGAATGAAACGCAATTGAATTGGTTGCCTAATGAAAGCAGTAATAGCATAGCGAACCTCATCGTCCACATCCGCGGGAATATCGTGGAACGAGTGAGCACGGGCATTCTGCATAAAGAGCTGGTGCGAGACCGCGAATCTGAGTTTGATCAAATGCATGTGGGCAAGGATGAGCTAATCTCTCTATGGCGCGATACATTGGCAGAGTTGATCTCGACCACAAGAGCGATGACCCCTGAGCAGTTCGTTGAAACCCAACAGGTGCGCAATAAAACACGGACTCATGCCGATGTACTCTTGCAAGTAGCCACTCATATATCCGAGCATGCCGGACAAATGTTGTATATTGCGAAGATCTGTCTCGATGACGGATACAAAACTACGACAATTCCGAAGAGAAAGTAATTCCTGCATGAATACAAAAGAAAACCTCCTGATCATGTCGCGAAAATGCTGAGAATGTTCTCATTTTCGTCTCATGGTCCAGGAGGTTTTCCTTATTCATGGTTAGAGGCTTGTTGGATCAGGGACGGTTGCTCTGACGTTTGGCCTCTTTGTGAATTTTTTTCCATTTACTCTTCTCCGCTGCCTGATGTGATTTGTTCTCTTTGCGGGCCAGGTAAGCTAATTCACGCTGCAGCTTCCCATAATGAGCATAGCGGCTTGTGTCAAGTGTCCCATCCTGCAAAGCGTTTTTGATGGCGCAGCCAGGTTCTTTGTCATGCTTGCAATCAGGATATCGGCAATGCAGCGAGAGCTCCTCGATATCGTGGAAGGTAGAGCTTATACCATCACTTGCCTCCCATAATTGCAGCTCCCGCATCCCTGGAGTATCTATCAGCAGACCCCCATGAGGAAGAACGACAAGCTCGCGATGCGTGGTCGTATGTTTGCCGCGATCATCGCCATGCCGGATATCTCCTGTTGCTTGAACCTCACTGCCATAAAGCCTATTGATTAACGTAGATTTACCCGCGCCAGAGGAACCAAGAAGAGCAATTGTTTTTCCTGTCTGCAGATAAGGCACCAACTGACTTACTCCGTCTTCCGTAATTGCGTTGACGGCATGAACCGGAACGCCGATTGCGATTGCCTCTGCTTCAAGGATGGCATCCTCCACATGGGCCGACAAATCTGCTTTGCTCAGAATAATTACAGGCTCAGCACCGCTCTCCCAAGCCAAGGTCAAATATCGCTCCATCCGACGCAAGTTATAGTCTTGATTCAGAGCAGTTACGAGGAAAACCGTGTTGACATTGGCCGCGACAATCTGTTCTTCGACTGTGTTTCCCGCAGCTTTGCGAGAGAACTTGCTGAATCGAGGCAGAATGCCATGAATGATCGCTCGTCCCTCGTCGATCTGCTCAGACAGCACGACCCAGTCTCCAACCGCGGGGAAATCGCCTCGACCAGTAGAATCAAATCTAAGTCTTCCTGAAACTTCAGCTAATACTTCATCATTTTCTGTATATACACGGTACATATGTTTGTGCTCCAGCGCTACTCTTCCTGCGCGAAAGCCTTTTTCACGATAAGGGGTGAAGGCCTGCTCCCATTCCTGGTTCCAGCCCAAAGCTGTCAAATTCACTAATTGAATCCTCCTGTAAAGGTGATATTAAAGGTAACGACAAACTCTACAGGAATCCTCATTGCACGAAATATTGTTATCCGAGGACACCTGCTGTTGAACGAGCAACTGAAACAATGGACATTGTACATCATCCTTCCGATTCTTAGTACTATCAGTATAGACATTATTCAGGGAGATAACTGGGTACATTTTAGTTGAAATGAATTTATCCGGTATGCAGTGGATGCAAAAAAAGCCCATCAAGTCACATAGAACCTGATGGTCTGCTTTCGAAGCTGCGGTTAATTACTCTTACTGGTCATCTTCCTTAACTGCTCCTGTTGCGCCTGAAGTTTGGGAATGGGCTCTCTGTGCCTGATTGAGGTCGCGAATTTCTTCGAACAACAATCGAACTTCGCGCTTGGCCTCAGGGTGGCTCTGGCCCCAGTGGGCTGTTAGTGCAGGCATGCTTTTATGAATATGGTTGTAAATGGCCCATTTGGTCACCTTATCCACCATAATAGAAGAAGATTTGCCAGTAAGCAGCTCAGCATATTTCTCGACAAGGGCCTCGAATTCCTGATCAAATGTTGGATTCATATAGTTCAACTACCTTTCGCGTGGTAAACTTAACGTTAATCTTAAGTCTAGCGATGATCTAACTTGGTGTCAAAGGTGGAATTGCAATGAAACAGACGGATGAGCATCACCAAATAGATGAATGGGCGATCGAGCGAGAGCATCTGCCGGATCCGGCAGATGGCTTGCGATTGGAGCGGATCACTTATACGAGCCAGGGACTGCGAGTGAAGGGTTATCTTGTGGCGGGCGCGGACGGTGCGGCAAGACCGCCGCTTGTGTACTGCCGCGGCGGGATACGCGGGGTGGGCATGGTGCGCGTGCCGAGACTGGTTACACTGGCGCGGCGCGGTTTTACGGTCTTCGCCCCGTTCTACCGAGGCAACGAGGGCGGGGAGGGGCGCGAGGATTTCGGCGGCGAGGATCGGCACGATCTGTACGCCGCCGTGCAGCTTGTGCGCGCGCTGCCCGAGGCCTTGCCGATCGCGCCTGCGCTGATCGGCTTCTCGCGAGGCGCGCTTATGGCGCTGCTCGCGGCGCGCGAGTGCCCGGGCGTCGGCCCGGTCGTCGTGTGGGGCGGAGTCAGCGACCTCCGCCTCACATACGACGAGCGGGTCGACCTCCGCCGCATGCTGAAGCGCGTGGTGGGCCACCCGCGCAAGGACTCCGGCGAGTACGAGCGTCGCTCGCCGGTATGCTGGGCGGATGAGATCCGCACTCCGGTGCTGATCATCCACGGCTCAGCCGACGAGCATGTCAGCGTCCTCCATGCTTACCGTCTTGCCGAGGCGTTCGATGCCGTCGGCAAGCCCTACACCATGAGCATCTATGAAGGCCGCCCGCATGTAATGTCTCGCGAAGAGGATGAGCGGGTACTCGACTATGTGTTCGACTGGATCGCCAGGCAGAAGTGAGCATTTATTCAACGCCGAATGTTGAACCACAATAATCGTTGAAATTTCGGCTTAATTTGCACAGTTTGATCATGGAGTCACATTAGCCCGGGT
>JARBUQ010000409.1 GCA_029239545.1 Paenibacillus sp. | reverse complement strand
TTCCCGCAGCTTCGATTTTGTGAAGCTTTATACCACCGCTCTCCTCATCGACAATAATACTTCCTCCTTCTGCCAGAGGGTACCACCCATCCCAATCCCCCTCATCAAAAGAATCATCAACAACCATTACGCCGTTCTCAGCCAACTCAGAAGCCAGAGGATCTTCAGCATCAGGCAATGGTTGATTTCCCTCGGACATGGCCGGCGCTACCTGTGGTTCAAAATTGACCGTTGCTTGTACATTAATCGCATTCATAAACAACATAATCAGTATCCCTATTGTTAGGCATTTACATCGGAATGCTTGCTTCACGCATTTAACCTCCTCTGTTAATCACGAGTTAAATCACTCAACGAATATTGGCAATCGCAATCGATCCACACATATAATGGTTACGCGGAACGCGGATGCCGGGATAACATAAATGGACTGTTATCCCGGCGGCGCATTTCATCATATCTACTTCAATTGCTCTTTATTCTTCTGATACCATTCATTGACCAATTTATCCACATTTTCTCCGCCAAGGCGCTTCCATTCCTTGCGAAGCTCCTCAGACCGGCCTGGGGAGTCATTGCTCCACCTCCCACTACTACCTTTTGAAAAGGTGGTTCCAATAGCGAATAAGCATCGAACCCGTCTTCATTCATCTCGCCGATTTCGGGTAGCTGCATGTCTGGGTCCAGCTTGTCTAATTCCAGTATGCTTTCCTGATCTGGCAATCTCATCTTCACTGCTTTCCGTTATATAAACTATCGAGCTTCTTCATCTCGCCTGCCAGCACTTCCACCGCAGCTCCATTCACGCTGAACCATACGGAAATGGCTGATGGATTATGTACGATATGGCCTGAAACGGAGCATCGAAGCTGGCGAATGGCATTCATATAGGACACAATCTCACTGTTTGTCGCATACCAAATATCCGCTTGGTTTCCAATCAGCTGGCTAAATTGCTCAAGCTGCTGCCAATTCTGATCATTTTCGAATTCGTAGCTATGTCCCCATACATAAAGAAGCGCCATTTTCGAATGCCTCATCTGTAAATCGATAAATTTATGTGCATATTCAAGCATATCCCGATGATGGCAAGTTGGGGACCAGACAAGGAAATCAGAAGGCATATCGAAGCTACCGTGTGCGCTCGTTGCACGCGCATATTCCATTCCCATTGCACGAAGAACTGTTACGACATCATTATTCCAGGCACCATAAGGATAAGACATACCCTTTACCGGGTACCCAACGATTTCCTCCAAAGCAAGGCGATCGTTGAGAATTTCAGCAGCAATTGTTTCAGTCGGACTCAAATTCAGAAACGGGTGATTTACTGTATGGGCGGAAACTTCATGGCCTGCAAACAATGTGGATATCTCAGACGGCTCCAAATGGCCAGGCTTTCCAAGCCGCAACGAATTCAGATGAAACGTACCTCGTACTCCATACCGATTCATGATTTCAATCATTCTTCGATCGTAATCTCTGCCATCGTCATAGCTTAATGTTACCGCTTTGTATTTCCCTTGCGGAAAACGGTCAAATCTAATCAAGTTCAATCCCCCCTTCAAAATCAATACGAATTCCCTGTGTAAAGTCCAGATGTAGTCGGTGGGGTCCCGCTTGAATAGCGATGACGCCAGAACCCCAATCCGATTGCATGAATGTATTTACAAAAATTACCTATATGCAATTTGGTCTATTATAGGCTCCCTCTCTTGGAATTGGCAATGAAAAATTTATCTTCATTTGTAATGAGAAGTTAATGGCAGATATTAATAATCAAAAGAGCGCCTATTGCCTTTGATGGCAATAAGCGCTCTTTTGAAATACTTGTAAGCCTAGCACAAGCAGGTCTTCACTTATTGACCGTTACACGTATCGTATCGCTTGAGGTTACTCCTGAAGCATTTACAAGCTCAGCGCGGTACTCATATGTGCCTATGCTTCTGTTAGCTATAGCTTTCATCGCAGACTTGGCGTTTGGCGATTGATCCGTCAGTGCTTGCGTATCAATAAGCACGCCGTTCTCAAACAAACGATATTGGGTACCGTTAGTACCCCACCACAAGTCCATTTTTACGTTGAAGCTACCGGAACCTCCCCAATTATTTGTTATGTGGTACGCGAACTGTGCTTATCGATGTTGATTGATTACCTGCATGGTCGATTATCGTATACGTAATCGTGTATATTCGCCCCGTCCCATTACCTAATCTTTCCGCCCGTAATTGAAATGAAGTAGCAGGCGTGCCTATATTAGCCTCAATGTCACCCTGACCACTATCCGGTTCATTACTTGTAATGGAGGTTAACACAACAGAAGCAACGCCTGATAAGGTATCACTCGCGTACACCGCAGCTTGAACCGTCACCATTTCATGATTCGGTGGCCATATTGACGTTTTATCTAACTGAACAGTTAGTAATGGTGCTGTTTGGTCAATCTTAAACTCAATTGTTTTGACCTGTTCTACATTGCCTGCTTGATCCGTGCTGCGATAACCGACCTTATATGTCCCTTCAACAAAGGCAGGAATGGAACCGGTATAGGTTATCCAAGCCCCGTTATTTACTTGATATTCTGTTTTTGCCACACCGGATAATTGGTCATACACGGCTATGCTTACCGTTACATCCGATGTATACCATCCGTTGCTGCCGTTTGGCGCAGCCGGACTTACTGATGCAACGCTTACGGGAGCTGTCTTATCCCCCTTAAAATAAGCCCAATTGGCCTGAATCCCCTCCAGCAGTGCAATTCCATTCGAGCTTACTTTCAGGCTTCCAGCCTGAGTCCCAATCGAAATCTTGGTTCCCTGAATTACGTTTCCTGAGAATCCATATAATTGACTGCTTTTCATGATCCCTTCTGTCAATACTCTCCCCGACGCCCCCGGTTTAATTCGCTCCAGCGCGATGCCTACAAAGCTTTCAGGAGCATCAGTGGCATTCATGAGCCGCAGGGTAGTATTGTCGGTATCAAAACGCACAGCCGCAAATCGGGGAATCCCAACCTGGGTATAATTGTTTAAAATTAATTGCTTATCCGTTACCTGCGGATAATATTCACTACCTGTAACATTATATTCCACGGCTCTGCCTGAAACGCCCAAAGCTTCATTAATTTTGCCCAATACATAGGAGTTGGGCTGGTTCGTATAATTTTCATTAAAAATGATCGTTTTGGTTGTTCCATCTTCAAAGATCACTTGAAGTGTTTTATTATGGATGGTACGGTCCCCAAGCCTTCTTCCCAACGTATTATTGACGTCAATGTTGGAACTCAAGCCCACCTTGATACCCGATATATCCCAGTATCCGTATAGATAGCCCTCCAGGCCACCGCCTCCGTCCCGGGTTTCATACGTCCCCAGAATATCCGGCACGGCATCTCCGCTAACCCTTACAGAGGATTGGCTGCCTGTGGAGCTGCTGAACAAGGCCAGCGCCCTTCCCCTATGGCCATCCTCGTAACCGATCGGTGTGCTGTTCGTAAAGGTAACGTTATAATCCGCATGGTTCGCATATTGATTCTCCGGTTTTTGCGTAATCCAAGGCGAATCATTCTGAACCATATAAGTCCCTATAATTTCAGTGTTATTGAAGATGACCTCATCGTTCGTTCCACTGCCCAAGGATTGGATAACAATAGGCTGCAAGGTCACCGTGGAAACGATTCGACTGTTGTTGATCACATTGATTTGGGGTTTGGTGAAATCCTCGCGATTATGCACATACCAACCGTCAGATTTCGAAACAAAAGAACTGCCATAAAAAGTCTCCTTTACACCGCTGGCAGAGCCATAACCCCAGGCATGGGAACCTATCCCGCTGATCCCGCCCCATACCTTGGCCGGGTCCATGTCCGCTGGTGGAGTAACCCCGGGATGGGCCGCCACCCAGTTTTTGCGATAATTAACAGCTTCGAGATTACCATAATGCTCGATATGGGAATTTTTCACGATATGAACCGCATCCTTATTATTGCCGCTGTCCTCACTGTGAACCGGATACCTCATATTTCTGGCGGTAATCGTGAGGTTCTCCAGATTGGCCGTGCCCTTCAGCCATATGGTTGATTGGTTGGTGATCTCAAGGTTAGTGGCTGATGGACTATTCTCTCCTTTTAGGATGACCGTTTCCCGGTCAGTTCCCCGAAGGGTCGTATAAGGCTTAACCACCCAGTTTTTCTCCGTATATACACCTGGATAGATCAGAATGATATATTGCTTTTCGGGACTGCTATCCTGAATGCTATCGTTAGCCAGCTTAGGAGAGATGAAATCGCCGGTTCCATCAGTCTTTACTGTCAAGGTAACGGTTTCCACATACCCTTCTGTGACTGTAACCGCAGATGAAGCCGTTTTGCCGCCATCCACTGTCGTAACCGTGATAGTAGCCGTTCCCTCTTTTTTTCCATAGACGGCTCCATTCACATCCACAATAGCTACCAGCGGGTTGTCTGAGCTCCATGTGACTGCCCTTTCTACCGCATTTTGAGGCTCTATGGTGGCCATCAACCGCCTTACCTTGCCTACACCGATCTCCATAGTTGTATTGTTCAGGCTGACGCCAGATACACGAGCTGGGATGGGGTCATTGGAATAGGTCACAGGCCGGATTTCTACGTCATCCAGATAATAGGCATCGGCTAACGCAGGAGAATCCGTATACAGATACATCGTCAAATTGGAAACAACACCGACTTCATTCAGCTTAAAATAGCCCTGTACCTGCTTCCAATTGGTAGCATCCATCGCAGGTCCTATTATCATAACCACCTGCTTGGAAACACC
>JARBUQ010000408.1 GCA_029239545.1 Paenibacillus sp. | reverse complement strand
CCAGGCATGTCCTGTTGTTGGTAAGCATGAACGCTTGCTAACACATTCTCGATGTCAGCCTTGGTTGCAGTCATAGTTGTAGCCAGAATCGTTGTTGTGCCATTGCTACCGTGGAAGCGGGTAATCTTATCCAGCGATTCGGCACTTGCGTCCATGAAATCCCCGCCAGCGCCACCATGAACATGAACGTCTATGAATCCAGGCAATACCCAGGCACCCTGGGCGTTGATCGTTTCACCATCAATGGAGGCATCAGCGGCAGATCCTGAGGATATCGAAGTGATTACTCCATTAGTGAATACAATCGTCCCAGCCTGAACTACGCCTTCTTCAGTTGCTATTGCAGCATTAATGATACGAGTCGTTTTCATTCGAACAACCTCCCGGATTCGGTATCCAACAGCACAACGACGTGCGGATGAGTCTGCAGCAAGGAAGCAGGGCACTCCGTAGTAATCGGTCCAGTCAACGCGCGATGGACGATCTCAGCCTTGTCAGCGCCGCGGACGACGAGCAGAATCATCTTCGCTTTTAATATGGTCCCGACACCCATCGTCAGAGCGTGCGTTGGCACTTCATCAATGGAATCGAAGAAGCGGGCATTAGCGGCCCGTGTCTCTTCCTTAAGCTTCACGATATGCGTTCCGCTCATCAGGGCGTGGTCAGGCTCATTGAAGCCGATGTGACCGTTATGACCAAGCCCGAGCAGTTGAAGGTCGATTTGCTTGGCATCATCGAGCAGACTGTTATAGCGTGCACATTCCTGTTCAAGATCAGCTGCATTGCCGTCAGGAATGTAAATTTTCTGAGGATTGGCATCAATATGATTAAATAAATGCTCACGCATGTAATTGTGGTAGCTCTCCGGGTGATTCTCTGCAATTCCGACATACTCGTCCAGGTTAAAGGTCGTTACGGATTTGAAGCTGACCATTCCTTGCCTGAAGGATTCAACAAGGTCTTTGTATAGTCCGACAGGAGTCCCGCCTGTAGCCAAGCCTAGAACGGCTCGGGGATTCGTTTGCACCAAACCTGCAATAATACCTGCACCAGCTTCGTTAAGCTTTTCTTGTGATTCGAATTTGAGAATGTTCATAGGGAGTTATCTTCCTCTTTCTTTGCGATATTTTCTGACCATTTGGTAGGCTTGCTCGAGCTTGGGCACATATTCATCGAACGATTCACTGACCAGCCCTATAAATAAAATATCAATAACGTGGAGCTGGGCCATCCTGGATGCCATATCGCCGCGCCGCATCCCTTCCTCCAATGAGGATATAGTAAGGGGGATATCAGCCAATGCGGATAAAGTATTAGGCCCGTATTTCGTAAGTGAAACCGTGGTTGCACCATTTTCCTTGGCACAGCGCAGCGCATCAATCGTTTCCGGTGTTTCTCCTGAATAGGAGATCGCTATCGCAACATCCCCTTCAGAGAGGTTGGAGGCAGATGTAACCTGCATGTGGGGGTCGGAGAAGGTGCTAGCTCGCTTGCCTATGCGGGTCAGCTTCTGATAAAAGTCTTCCGCCACCAAGCCGGATGTTGCCACCCCATAGATGTCAATCTGGCCTGCTTGATGGAGCGCATCAAGCGTACGGCGCAGCTGCTTCAGATCAAGCAGTCTGGTCGTATCCGAGATCGAACGCAAGTGGTTGGCTTCCATTGCCGCTACTATGCTCTCCAGAGAGTTGCCTGCTACAATATCTTGATAAGATTCTGCTGGACGAAGCTGGGCCAGTTCTGTAGCAAGCTGCATCTTAAGGCCTGTGAAGCCGCCAGGGTGGAAGCTTTTACAGAATCGAGAGATGGTGGCTGTACTGGTGGCGGCTTGCTCAGCGAGCTCGGTAATGCCCATTCTTATAACCTGCTGAGGATGCTCTGTTATATAGGCGGCCAAGTTGTATTCCTTCGGGTTGAAGCTATCCAGATTAGCCTGAATAGCTCGCAAAATATCAGACACGGAAGCGGTCACCCCTCACATGGTTGTAAATAATTTTACTATAAATATTATTTTACACGAAAATTATTTCCATAGCTAGTCTAAATTAATCCAAACCTTACTGCATTTTCTCCCTTTTGAAGGGTATCCTGAATTCATTGAGTTTAACCATTGACTTCCAATGCAAATCATGTTTGTATTAAATTTGATTTGTATAATGCAGAGTTGTCAAGAATGGAGAGAAGACTAGATGAACAAAAGACAATGTCCGGAAGCGATGTTGTTTGATTTGGACGGAACCTTATTCCAAACAGAAACTCTACTGTTACCCGCTTATAACGCAGCTTTTGATCAGCTTCGCTCGGAAGGAGTTTATTCCGGCGAGACTCCTCCTGCTGAACGCATTTTGAGCAGTCTAGGCATGCTGCTTGAGCATATATGGGAGAGAGTAATGCCCGAGGCGGCTATCGAAGTGCGCAATCGTGCAGATGTGCTCCTGCTGCATCATCAGACTGTCATGCTTAGGGATGGGATTGGAGCTTTATATCCAGGCGTGCAAGAGACCTTGACCGCCCTTCATGAGCGCGGTGTGAAGCTGTTCGTGGCCAGCAATGGACTGGAAGGTTATGTGCGTGAGGTTGTATCCAATCTGGGTATAGGTCATCTCTTCACGGACTTGTATAGCGCAGGACAATATGAGACAAGATCCAAGGTCGATCTGGTTCGCCTTTTACTGGATACTCATGGAATTTCATCTGCTTGGATGGTTGGAGACCGATCCTCTGACGTGGAAGCCGGAGAGAAGAATGGTTTGCTGGTTGTGGGCTGCCGTTATGCTGAGTTTGGTACGAGCTCTGAGCTGGACGGTGCTGATATGATCCTTACCTCGTTCTCGCAATTAATGGATTGGGTGGAGTAATATGAAGACAAGATTCGTTATCGAAGCGGTTATGCTAGCAACCTACGGGGAATTGATGGTCCCGGGAATTCCGGTTGAGTATGTAATTCCTCATTCGACGATTCAGGAGTTATATGAGATGCGAGATAGTGAGGAGCCCGTTATGCAGGGGGCTGAGGACGATGCTCATGTGAAGCAGAAGATCAGCGAGCTGATCGATTTTTTCGAAACGCCCTTCAACAAAATCAAGCTGGACCGCACCTTGTTAGCGCCTTGGCGGATGAGCCCAAGCTTGCTCGCTAACAATGAAGTAAGCCTGAGTGTAATATATGCAGTGGATAGCGAGCAGTATGGAGAGGTATTCGATCCAATCGAGACAGAGCTGATATTAACCGCTATTCGCGAGAAGCTTCCGATCTTAAGCGATCAGCTGGAGTTTCTGGATAAAGTGATTCAGTCTGATATTCCCGTTCAGGTTTTTGATGTGGATGATTTCGAATATGCGCTTGAGCAGGACCCTTCGTCGAATGACTGGGGGAACTTATAGCCAATATGAGGACAATGAGCTTATAACGAGAGGTTTGTGCATAATAAGGGTGAGAGCCCTTGAGCATGGGCCTCTTTTTGTTTGCTTGTCGGATATGGGGATACGTGCTGAGAAGATTTCTGAAGAGCTTAAGAACTTTTTAAGATATTGTTACATGTAACTTAAGATTCTACCTGTATAGTCAGTACTGTTCACGTTGACTGAAGCTAATGGAACGAAAAAAGACTTTGGAGGGTCCTATGATTACTGTATCGGATTTGAACCATGAATTTCGAATAGGCAAAAGAGGCAAGGAGCGAGTCGTTCCGGTGCTGCATCAAATAAACCTGCATGTGAAGCAGGGAGAAATCGTTACCATCGTAGGACGAAGCGGCTCGGGCAAGTCCACGCTGCTCAATCTGATCAGCGGTTATATGAAAGCAACGGCAGGCAATATTATTGTGGATGGACGCAATGTAACGAAGCTGAGTGAGGGAGAATGGGCAGACTTTCGCCTGGAGAAGTTCGGCTTCATCTTTCAGAGCTTTCAGCTTATTCCGAGTATGACCGCCTTCGAAAATGTTGAACTTCCATTGGTGTTAAAAGGGGTTGATCAGAAGGAGCGCAAGCAGCGAACAGAAGCGTTGTTGAAGCGGGTTGGTTTGGAGGAGCTCGGTGGACATTATCCAGGTGAGTTATCAGGAGGACAGCAGCAGCGTGTCAGCATTGCCCGGGCGTTGATCGTGAACCCGCCTGTACTGCTAGCGGACGAGCCTACAGGCAGTCTGGATAGCGAGAATGAACAATCCTTGCTGTCCTTCATACGCCAATTGAATGAGGAGCAGGGTATTACCTTCCTTATTATTACCCATGACGATCAAGTCGCTTCCATCGGTCATCGCACGCTGCTCATTCAGGACGGCCGTATGGTGGAGACCTTGACAAGTGCCGGAAAGGGAGGCTTCCAATGAAATGGAAAGATAGATTCCGCTTTGTCCGGCAAAATATGAAGAAGAACCGTTCCCGTGTATTCATGACTGTGTTAGCGACAGCGATGGGCTGTGCCTTCCTGATCGTGCTCGCCTCCGTTGGTTTTGGCCTGCAGAAAAGTGTTGTGGAGGAGATTACAGGAGGTCGACTGTTGACCGACATTAATGTATACGGGAAAAAAGATGAGAAAAATAATTACCTGCAGTTAACAGACGATGACATTGCAGCGCTGGAGTCCATCGCTCATGTAAAGACGGTGACTCGCAGACAAATGGTGCAGCAATCGGTAAAAAATACACTTGGGGAACTCAGTGCTCAGAATCAAGCGATGGTCGTTCACATGCCTTCAGAGATAAAAGCAGGCTTCGAGCTTTCAGAGGGACGTATGCCTCAGAACGATAATGAAATCATTGTGGGTTACAATTTCGCGGATACGCTCCGCAAGCCGGGGGATGTAACCCAGGA
>JARBUQ010000407.1 GCA_029239545.1 Paenibacillus sp. | reverse complement strand
CGTATAGAAATGCGAATATTAAATTACCAATAATGGCGAACAGCAGCACGATCCAGAACTGCACATACCCCATCCCGCAGCGATAAAGGGTACCTGAACCGCAGCCTCCAGCAATTGTCATGCCGATCCCGAATAACAGCCCGCCTAACAGATTACCGCCGCTAAGCGGAACGACCCATAGCTCTGAGAAGTCTCTTAAGCCGAAGGTGAGCACGAGCCCCCATCCAAGCAACGAGGTTGCAATCAGAACGAGAACTCCGTTCAGAATCCGTGTATCACGCACGCTAATCCAGTCGCGGATGGAAGCAACGAAGCAGAAGTCTGCTTTTTGAAGCAGAAAACCGTACAGAAAGCCGAAGCCGGCAGCAAGTAAAAAGACATCCCATGTATAAGCCATTTGCAGTACCCTTTCTTAATTATGTCTAAGCTTTCTTGATGAAAATGTGGTAGTTCCCGTTCTTTTTGGCAACGCCGAGGAATTCCCCATATTTGTTCATCTTGACAGCAGCGGGTATAGTCTTGGTAGCAATGGAATGATCCGTAATCTCAACGACGATTTCACCGGATTTGGCTTTCTTGAGTCCATCTAGTGCAAGGTTCAAAGTGTGTGGACAAACCTCTCCGATGGCGTCAATAACGTGATCGGTCTTTAATTCAAGCAGTTGTTGTTCAGTTAAGCTCATAGCTGTATCCTCCTTATTATTTGGTGGGATTATGTTGTCTCTTCTAATCCGACTGCAATGTCAAGTCCGGCAGACTGCCAATCCAGCATGCCTCCCAGATGATTGTGCACACGCTCGAAGCCATTAGCTTTGAAATATTTGGCTACTTCCAGGCTGCGTCGACCGCTGCGGCATACAAATACATATTCTTTCGCCGTATCCAGATCATCTAATTGGTCAATGATATCTCCCATCGGGATCAACGGTACCCCAGGTATATGAGCCACTTCATACTCCTCAGGCTCTCTTACATCGATTACGATGACGGTTTGTTCCGGCAAGTGAAGCAGCCTCTGTAATTCCTGGGAATCGAGATGAGAGATTCCTTCTATTATTTGTGCCACCTTGATAGCCTCCATTCCATTATTTTACGATTTCTGTATCGTCTGCATTACCCCATTCAGCCCAAGAGCCTTCATACGGAGCTACATCGGAGTAACCGAGCAATCTAAGTGTAAAATAAGTATGGGCGCCGCGCACATTCGTCTGGCAGTAAGGAATAATCGTTTTATCCTGAACGACTCCAATGTTCTCATAAGCTGCCTTCAGATCAGGATAGCTCTTGAATTTCGGCACTCCGTCTGCAGCATTCTGATCAATGGCCTCGCTCCATTCCTTATTAACGGCATTCTTCAAATGCCCGCCGTTCTTGTTGCCGCGAAGATCCTCACCGGTATATTCCTTGGCTGAACGAACATCCAGAAGCACACAGCCTTGCAGGTTCAGCTGCTGCAGCTCTGCCTTCGTTGTTATCAGCTTATCGTTAGGTACGGCTGTGAATTGACCTTTGGTTACGGTTGGAACATCTGTTGATACATCTTTGCTTGCCGCTTGCCATGCCGGGAATCCCCCGTTCAGCAGCTTAACCTTATCCTTATGGCCGTAATATTCAAGTGCGTAGAACACGCGGGTAGCCCCGTTGCCATTCCCTTCGTCATAGAGCACGATGGTTGTGTCAGCGTTCACGCCAAGGTTGCTGAAAACTTCTGAAAATTTGTCCTTGTCGATAACAGTGTTGTTCTTGGAATCCTTGAGCTGTCCAGAGTTGAGTGCGATAGCTCCGGGAATGTGACCTGCTTCATAACCTTTGGAGCGAACGTCGATAATCTTGACATTAGCGTCCTTGGCATGCTCTTCAACCCACTTAACATCTGTCAACAGCTGTGCATTCGGATACGTATCAGATGCTTTCGTTACTCCTTTTGCAGGCGTGGCTGATGGTGATGGCGCTCCTGCATTGGTTGTCTCAGCAGGCTTCTGCGAACAAGCTGACAGCACGATGGTTAGACCGAGCAGTAGGATTGGTAGTTTGGATTTCATAAGAAGACCCCTCTCGAATAAATAAATGTTTCTTGCGTGAAGTAAATGATCCCCTGTATAATAACATTAAATCCGATTGGTTTACAATGATTAATTTAACGGTAATACAGAGAGGGGATTTTAACAGCTATGAAGCATTACAGAATGGGGCTCCTGATTACAGCATTATTGTTCGTATTGAGCGCCTGTGCGATGGAGACCAAGCAAGAAGCGCAGCAGAGATTGAATGGCGGAGGGGGAACGGAGGCAGGGACGTCCAATAACGGCGAAGCCGCCGCGTGTCCGGAGGCAGGGAAGCTTACAAGTATTCAATTCTACGTGCCCAGCGAGAAAGACAACAGCATTTCTATAATAGATGTGGTATCCGGCAAGCCAGTTTGCAAAATACCGGTGTCCGAAGCGCCAACCACCGTGGTCTTCTCGAGCACGATGCGCGAGGCTTATACAGCGAACATGAATAGCAGCACGGTATCGTTTATAAATACTCAGACTCTGAAGGTCGTCAAGGAAGTTCCAGTCGGACCTATGCCTCATGGGTTGGCATTGTCTCCGGATAACAAGACACTTTATGTTGCCGCGGTTGCCGATCAGTTCATTTATATGGTGGATACGAAGGAGGGCAAGGAAGCGGGAACGATTGACCTCGGTGCCGGAGCAAGAACGAACTATCTTGCCTTATTCGGCAATCGACTATATGTAAGCGACCACGAGAACAGCAAGGTATACGCCATAAATCTTCGCACCAAGCAGGTGGAGCACACTATTGCAACAGGCGGCTTGCCCAGAGCCGTTAAGCTGAGCGATGACGGGAAGACCCTGTATGTCCCTACTGCGAAGGGCAAAACACTCGAGTTGTACAATACAGATACGGGAGCGCTTCTATCCAAGATTGAGACCGTAGAGGGAGCAGCAGATGTGGTCGTTTCAGAGGATGGGACTACGGCATGGGTCACCAGCATTGAAGGCAATGCCGTTAGCCTGATTGACCTGAACACGAAAAAGATTGTGAAGACGCTGACTGGCTTGACCGGAGCGAAGCATATTTCATATAACCGTCAACAAACCCGGGCCTATGTTACGCTTAGCGGTTCTGATGAAGTGGTCGTCATTGACACAGCAACCAAAGAAGTAATCGATCGGATCAAAGTAGGGCCAACACCGCACGGTATTCAGCTGAAAGCATTGCCAGGAATCGGCGGAAGCTGCTAATCCAGATCATTACCGAGCTCGAAGACAGGAGAAGCGCGAATGAAGCGAAACGGAATTATCTCCGCTATAATTATTGTGATCATTGGGGCAACGATCTACCAGAACTGGTCCTCCAGGCAGGAACGTGCTGCTGCCCTACAGGAAAGCAGCTTACCGAAACCCGGCCATGCAGCTCCAGCCCTGGAGCTTAACAATCTTGAAGGACAGCTTATTAAGGTAGGTGGCAAGCGGGATAAACCACTCGTATTGAACTATTGGGCGTCTTGGTGTCTGCCTTGTCAGGCCGAACTGCCTGATCTTCAATGGCTGCATGAGCAATATGGAGATCAGTTGGATATATATGGGGTTAATGCAACGATTCACGATGAGCTCAAGCTGGTGCAGGCCAAGGTCAAGGAGTTCGGTCTTCAGTTTCCTATTATAATGGACCCGGAGGGAGTAGGCTTAGATCTGTATAAGGTAGGCGCCATCCCGATGACGTATTTGATTGACCGCAATGGAATGATCGTTGAGGTTTTATATATTTTGCACAAAGATGAGCTGGAGCGGAGAGTGAAGGAATTGATTAAGCTATAAACACTTATTCAATTCGGAATGTTCGGTCAGTAAGCCTTCATTAAAAGATTAAAGAGCTTCTATGGTATAATGAAAGCCGGAAATATAAGCAACATCATTCAATCAGAGCTAATCGGAGGGATACAAGTGAGCAATCCTGCTGTAACTGAACTAAGTAATGGAGTCCTTATGCCGAGGCTGGGGCTTGGAGTATGGAAGGTTACCGAAGAAGAACAGCTTATTCAAGCCGTCCACGCCGCTATCGAAGCGGGCTATCGGAGTATTGACACAGCAACTATATATGGCAACGAAGCAGCGGTTGGCGAAGCGATTCGTACAAGCGGGATCAATCGGGATGAGCTGTTCATCACTACCAAGGTGTGGAATAGCGATCAAGGCTACGAGTCAACCCTGGCAGCTTTCGAAGCAAGTTTGGACAAGCTGGGGGTGGAGAGCCTCGATCTGTACCTGATTCATTGGCCGGTTAAAGGCAAGTACAAGGATACATGGAGAGCACTCGAGAAGCTGTATGCGGACGGACGGGTTCGCGCTATTGGAGTCAGCAACTTTCACGAGCATCATCTGGTCGACCTGCTGAAGGATGCCACGGTTGTGCCTATGGTGAATCAGGTTGAGCTGCATCCTCGATTATCACAGGTATCGCTCCGCAAATTTTGCCGGGACAACGGGATTCAGATTGAAGCCTGGAGTCCGCTTATGCAGGGTGGAGAGCTGTTGAATCTTCCACTGCTGCAGGAAATTGGCGCCAGCCATGGTAAGACCGCCGCACAATCCGTGCTGCGTTGGCAGATTCAGCATGGAATCGTTACGATTCCCAAATCGGTGACACCTAGCCGCATTCAAGAAAATGCGCAGTTGTTTGATTTTGAACTGACTTCTGCGGAGATGGAAGCGATAGATGCCTTGAATGAGAATCGCCGTGTTGGAGCAGATCCGGATAATTTCAACTTTTAATAATATATTGCACAAAGAGCACTCCCTTCGCAGCATTCCGAGGG
>JARBUQ010000406.1 GCA_029239545.1 Paenibacillus sp. | reverse complement strand
TTGTGTAATCGGCTCAATGGAGCGCTGCACCGGCTGCAGCGATGGACTAGTTTATCCTCAATCATTCTATTCCCCACATTTCCTACCTTTTTAGTGAGAATTGATGTTTTTATATTACCTGATTTCCATTCATTCATCAAGCTTTCTATTTATTTTTACCCCATATGTTGCTACAATAATAATATTATTCTCGAAATGGGGTCCAAGCCATGAGTGAGCAGATTTTGAATCAAATTCTTAAAGAACTGCAAACGATAAATGTGGAACTGAAAGCGGTGAAACAGGAACAGCAATCGATGCACCTGGAACTGACATCACTGAAACAGGAACAGCAATCGATGAAGCTGGAGCAGCAGGAAACCAACATACGTTTGGATCGGATAGAAGAACAGGTAGCTTTCATTCCAATGATCAAGCAAGCCGTCCTTGAAACGAATGCAGCCGTTCAGAGACTGGAAAGAAGCTTCGAGGAACAGACCAACGCAACAAATGGAGACATTCGATTTCTTAACCACAGGATTGCAAATGTTGAATTAGATATTGATCGGTTGCAGAATCGTTGATTCCCAATTGAATAATAACTCACTTATGACAAGACGCAGCCAGCGTCTTTTTCTTATGAGATACGCTCCACAGCACTCCCACCCGCCAAACTAATACCCAACACCAAGAACCTGGCCATAGGCAGGTTTTTCTTATTTATACCGCAAAACGATTTTCCTGCTGCATTTGTACACTTATCCTATTCATCAGGTAACCTTATCACTTGGATTAGCTGAATTAATTTGCTCTATTCGAGTCGTCTACCTACAATAGAGTTGTCACCCTACAACCTCATGGAGAACCTATATGACAAGATTGCAGCAACTTTTACCCGGCCTCCTGCTAACTATTGCAATGGCCCTGCCGGGATATTACTTGGGCAGTTGGATGCCATTTATTGGTGCTCCAATATTCTCCATGGCGCTTGGCGTCATCTGGAATCATACCCTTAAGAAACCTGATCTCTTCAAACCTGGCCTTACTTATTCTTCTAAATATATTTTGCAAGGATCCATTGTAGCGATGGGCTGCGGCTTGAATCTGAAGCAGGTATGGGAAACCGGAACAGCCTCTCTTTCCGTCACCCTATTCACATTAGCCAGTGCATTTCTTGTAGCCTACCTGGTAGGAAAATGGCTGAAGACCGAAAGCAAGCTGCAGACTCTGGTTGGTGCGGGCACGGCTATATGCGGGGGTTCAGCAATCGCTGCAGTTGCCCCGATCATCGAGGCCAGAGAGATGGATATTGCCTTATCCATCTCGACTATATTCCTGTACAATATTGTCGCCGTGCTGCTTTTCCCGCCGCTTGGCCACTGGCTGGGTTTATCCGACATGGGCTTTGGTCTATGGGCTGGCTCGGCAATTAACGATACTTCCTCCGTTGTTGCGGCTGGATTCTCGTACAGTGAAGCGGCAGGTAATTACGCCATGATTGTGAAGCTAACCCGATCGACTTTTATTATTCCTCTTTGTGTGACCCTTGCAATTCTGGTAAGCTTCCGTCGGAGAAAAGACAATGCCGCTGCCAACCGTAACAACTCAAGCTTAATTCGAATTATCCCCTGGTTCATCTTGTATTTTCTTGCCGCCAGCCTGCTGCATACGGTTGGAGTAATTCCCGATGTCATCGTTCCCTACACCAGCTTCGCCGGCAAATATATGATTAATATGGCCTTATTTGCTATTGGCCTTCATGTGAATTTTCCGCAGCTGGTTAGGACTGGAGCGAGGCCTGTCCTGCTTGGAGGTATTGTATGGTTGAGTGTAATTGTGGTTTGTCTGTGTGTTCAGTTTGCCAGCGGCAAAATATAATTTTAGAGAAAACGCTGAAATTGGGTGATTGAGGGAGATTGGAGGAGATCTCATTTTCTGAAAATGCCCGGATGCTTAGCGTGAAACAAGAAGTCGAGAATACCGCAAAAAGGCGAACACTTGTTTTTAATGTTTGACCCCCAATTGGACAAGCTGATACGATTATGGCGTTTCTAACATTTGGGAGTGTGTCCATTTGATCAAATTCGAACAAGCTCCACAACGTTCGCTGGGAGCTGCACGCGATGTAAGCTGGGTCGTATTCTTCATCAAGCAGATGTCTCGAAGCAAGAGCGCTCTGCTTTTGATCGTTTTGTTAACGATCTTCATAACCGCTGCAAGCGCCGCCGCTCCCTTGTATATAGGGCGCATTGTGGATGATATCACTCTTCGCGACGGGAATGCTTTGCTGCGTTATGCGCTGCTCCTGGCGGCCGTCTTCTTGTGCACACAGCTATTCAACTCCATCCGAAGCTTGGTTTCCACTAGAGCTATGCAGAGTCTAACCTATGAATTATCCCTCCAAACCTTAACGGCTGTATTCCGAACCTCGGCACATTTCTTTACCAAGACCGCACGCGGTGAATTACTTCAGAGAATCGTTCAGGACACACGAATGATTCAGCAATTCGGTCTGGTTTCCCTGCCTTCGCTTATCCAAGCTGCCTTGCTCGGCTGTACAGCCATTGTGGTGATTAGCCGCATTTACTGGCCCGTAGCTGTGATGATTGTTCTGACCTATGTCGTGTTGTTCATCCCGGTTCACATCTTCGGCACCAAACGCGGTTCTGTCAGGCAGCAGCTTATCCGCCATAACGCCTTGATCCGTCAAAGCTTGCTCGAGAAGCTCGAATCCTACAAACAGATCAAAATATTCGGGATCGAACGAAAGGAGCATGAACAATTCTCCAAGGAGCAGAAGCAATGGGCGGAGCTTACCTTTCAAGAGAACCTGCTGACAGATGCGTTCAAGGGCTTTCCGCGTATTCCCGATTCGCTGGCCCCGGCACTCGTATTTCTGTTCGTCGGCTGGCAAGTAGCGGCTGGTCAAGCGACGATTGGTGAACTGATGACTGTCATTGCCTTTATCCCGGCGATCAATAACCCTGTACGTTTATTCTTTATGCTCTACATAACCTTTGCAGACATCCGAATTCGAATAAGAGGGATTATGGAGTACATACAACTCGCTGAAGAGCCTGGAAGAAGAGATGGGCTTCTGCAGCCAGCTGATCTTCGCAACCGAACGATTTCCTTTCAAGATGTATCCGTTGATGGGAATCACGGTCCGCTGCTCAAAAATTTGACATTCTCGATTGCTCCTGGCGAATATGTCTCGATCGTTGGTCCTAGCGGATCCGGTAAAAGCACGCTGCTAAAGCTGTTAACCCGTCTGCAGGAGCCTTCCTCTGGTGAGATTCTGATTGGTGAAACACCGTTATGCATAATGGATGCCACCTGTCTCCGCCAACGAATCGGTTATATGACACAGGAAGGGTTCATATTCAACGCCAGTCTCCGCAGCAACTTGACATACTTGCAGCCCGATGCGCCTCAAACCTTGATTGACGGGTGGATGCAGGCGCTAGGAGCGGCAGACATCGTTACCAAACTTCCTCACGGGTATGACACTCTGCTGGGGGACCGGGGCTCTGTTCTATCCGGGGGACAACGTCAATTAATCGGGCTTGCACGCACCATGCTGAAGCAGCCGGATATTGTTCTGTTAGACGAGGTCACTTCTGCGCTTGATCAAGCCAGTGAAGCAATTGTCTATGATGCCCTTAACAAATACACAGAAGCCGCAGGTCTGACACGTATTGCCGTTACCCATCGCCTGCAGGCAGCCGTTCACGCTGATCGCATTCTCGTTGTTCAACATGGCGAGTTGGTGGAACAGGGCACCCATGAAGCCTTGCTTAGCCTTCCTGCTGGGTTATACGCTCGCTTATGGCACAGTCAGTTAATGGAGCAAGCCGATCATTCATCCAGCCTTAAGGAGGAAGATGCTGATGCCATCGCCATCGTCTGATAAAGCTTCAGCCTTTGCTTACTTAAGAAGCATAACAGCCCCTTATCGCAAGAACATCCTGTTAACAGGCTGTCTCATTACAGTTGGAACCCTATGCTTCATGACTCCTCCCCTTATGACCAAATACATTCTCGAGCAGGTGCTGCCGCAGAACAATTGGGGACTACTCCTGGTTATGTGCTTGTGCACAGTTATAGTTCCTATAATCGGAAGTGCTGTTATTATAGTGGAAACCTACCTCATGCGATTTGCCCTATACCTAGGGGGACAAGGCCGAGCCGACTTATTCAACGGGTTCTTGCATCGCCCCTTAGACTGGATGCAGCAGCAGCGGTCCGGGGATCTCATCACTCGAACACTGGATGACACCGAAGAGATTCTGGGCTTCCTGGATAACAAAATTTGGTGGATGCTCTGGCTTGTGATCACCATAATAATTGGCTCTATTGTGCTGCTCTCTCTTCATGTAGGCTTAGCGGCCCTCATTCTGGTTCTGTGGGCCGCTCACGCTGTGCTGGTCTCGCAGCTTGGACGCCGTGTGAAACGAAGAGCGGCCGAATCTGCACGACAAACTTCCCGTGTTACGGAATCAATCCGTGAAGTAATAACGGGCGCTGCGTTTATTAAGGCAACCGGGCAGGAGCAGCAAGCACTCGTCGCTGTGGAGCAAGTTCTGCATAACGATTGGAAGGCGACCCGAAAAGGGACATGGACCAACCATCTGGTTGAATTCGTTAACGTCTGGCTTCATTCAAGCTTTCTGGTTGTGCTTTACTTGCTTGGAGGGAAGCTGGTTGTCGACCAGCAGATAACCATCGGTGCGTTTATTGCTTTTCTTGCCGTATATAATTGGCTTCAACCATTCGGCATTGCCTTCTTCGAAACCTTTTTTGCATCTATGAAGGTAGTGCCGGCCTTAGACCGGATCATGGAGATCGCCTCTCCAGTGAAGG
>JARBUQ010000405.1 GCA_029239545.1 Paenibacillus sp. | reverse complement strand
ATATCAGATACCGCTCTTGCAAGTGCCAATTGTACGGTGCCGAACCCGGCATGACTGACCTCATAGGCTAATTGCTGCAATGGCTTACGTCCAAAAGCATGGGCCATAATTCCAAACTTACGACTCAAAGTACTGCCTCCTTTTACTTCCGATCGATATAATTGGCGCCCTGCATAATGGAAGGGCATGAATTTCTATTTCTACTATAACAGGTATGGGAAATGGTAGGAAGTGATAACAAGCAAAATTAGAAAGACCCCTCTAACCAAACCAAATCGCTTCGGCCGAGATGGTCAACTCAGTTCGTCTCCAATTAATTCTCATCCTGAAGATCAAACTTTTTCCGGCTTCATTCGTCATGTACTAGTAACTAAGCATCAAGCAAAGGATGTGACGAAAGTGGAGTTAACGATTAACCAACTGTCAAAGACCTACAAAGGAAAAGTGCAAGCCTTGAATCATGTGAATCTGCATATGTCAAACGGGATGTTCGGGCTGCTGGGACCGAATGGAGCGGGCAAAAGCACACTGATGCAAATATTAGCTACCCTGCTTCCCCCTTCTGAAGGAGAAGTTAAGTTTGGCGGGCTTACTCTTGGCCAGGATGATCATGAGATCAGGCGGCTGCTCGGTTACCTTCCGCAATCATTCGGCTTGTATAACAAGCTGACGGGTGAAGAGTTCCTGCTCTATATCGCCATGCTCAAAGGGATTAATACGTCGTCGCGCGGCAAGCTTGTTAACGAGCTTCTGGATAAGGTCAACCTCGGCCCGAAGGCCAAAAGTAAAATAAAAACTTATTCAGGCGGCATGAAGCAGCGGATTGGAATTGCTCAGGCCATTATGGGCGATCCCCAAATTATTATTGTAGATGAGCCGACAGCCGGGCTTGATCCGGAGGAGCGCATCCGATTCAGAGATTTACTCGAGGAATTAAGCTCTGACAGGATTGTTCTGCTTTCCACGCATATTGTGGCGGATATCGAGAGCAGCTGTAAGCAATTGGCCATTATGGACAAGGGCAAGCTGTTGTTTAACGGAACTCCCAATCAGCTTACTGATCATGTAGAGGGAAAAGTATGGTTGGTTGATGTAAAGGAAGAAGAGTGGAGAGCAGGCTTGGTGCTGGGAAGATGCGTTAGCCGCCGGAAGTCCGGTAATGGATACGAGCTTCGCATTATCGCCGATCAGGTCCCTTTTCATACTGCCAAACCGGTCCGGCCTGACATGGAAGATGGGTATATGGCCTACGTAGGAGGCAGTGTATATGAATGACTGGCTTATGCATGTGAAGACAGAATGGAAGCTTTTGTATCGAGGACCTTTCCTATGGCTATTGGCTCTATCGTCCATCGGCCTGGGATGGCTGATCTATGCGATTAACCGGGATGCGGTCAACACTTATACCCTTGTGCAGCAGTTCGGCTTTTTATATTCGGGTCCTCTTTCCATTGGTGCTCTTCTTGCTGGAATATATGGAGCCCACAGGGATCGGGGACTAAAGGTGGATCGTATTCTGAGCAGTCTGCCCTATCGATCAGGAAGGATGCTGCTTAGCCGATTCCTTGTGATGGCCTTGCCTTTTGTATTCGCTAATTTGGCAATGGCCGGAATTCTAATTTATCACTGGGGCTTTCAGCTCAGTCGTGAACCGGACATTGCTTACCCGATGATGATCTTGTTAGTGCTTGCATTCGGCATTGCTTATGCTGTGGCGCTAGGCTGGGCAGTGGGGGTATTTATTGTTGGGCGAAGCAGCTACTTGGTTGGATTTTTGCTTTGGTTTGTTCATGTATATGGAGGCTTCCTCATTATTAACTCGCTTTTGCCCAGCTCTCTGTTCGCTCTGCCTAATTTTTTGTTGATGGATTACAAATCAATGGGGTACATGGACGAAGTATGGGGATTCGTAAGGGACAGCAGCCTTTGGTGGCATCGGGGATTTTATAGTTCGCTTACTGGATTGATTCTGATGCTGATAGTATGGGTAATCAAAAGCCGCAGGAAGGAAGCTATGGCTCGCGTATGGATTTACGGGTTGTTAATAGTGTTTACAGTCGGTACTCTCGGGTCAGCTATTGCCTACAGCTCGGTACGCGGTGCCCACATTGATTCCTATCGGAATTGGGAGGCCGGATTGGCAGCGCATGCTGCGGCAGCGTCTACTCCTGAACCGGCACCTTTTACAATCATTAACTATGATTTGGCAGTCAGCTATAAGGATGAGGCTGCTTCGCTGGAGGTGCAAGCTGCACTGACTATACAGACGACTGGCAAGGATCAACAAGCTGTCGATCGCCTGGAGCTTACGTTGAACCCGGCATTTCAAATCGAACGGGCATTCGTGAACGGACAAGAGGAGAAGCTGCAGCGAGACGCGTATGTGGTGACGATAAGTTTGTCCAAGCCGCTAGCGCCGAAGGAGCAAGCTAATATACAGCTTGCCTATCAGGGAGCAGTCGACGATTGGCGTTTGATTCATCCTTACGGACAAGGAGCTCCGAAGCTGGTTCAGGTTAATTCGGCGACTTCCTCACAGCTGCTGCTTACTGGGGCTGGCGGCTGGTATCCGATTGCAGGCAAGCAAAGTTTGATTATTGAAAATAAAGAGAAACAGATAAATTCGTACAGCAAATGGTTGGATCATTACCCGGTTGTTGATAAAGCCGATTACCGTGTTATCACGGATTTCCCTGTATCATTGGAGTTATTCAGCAATCTGGACAAAACCTCAGCCTCTGAAGCTGAAGGCAGGCAGCGGTTGACGTTCGAAGGGAAAGGATTCGATGGGGCTGCATTAGCAGCAGGTCCGTTGCAGGAATTCAGCAGCGCCAATGATTCAGCCTTGATCAAGCTCTTAACAAGTCAATGGATGAGCCCTGCACATGCGAGTGCTTTTCTGAAGATGGCGGATGCTAACATCCGACACATCAATGAGCTCTTGGGAACGGCAAGGACTCCAATGACATGGTTGGCCTTCGAGCCTTCTACTTTCAGGAGCGGCGGTAATTGGGGTGGAGTTGTTATGGTCAATTCCAATCTATTGAATGAACGCGAGCTGGATACAACCGCTTCGTATAGCTTCACTCAACAGTATGTGGAATTGTTGACCCGATCCGGGTATCGACAAAGCTATAGTCTGGGGGTAGCTCTGTCCGCCTATATTGCAAGCGGGAGAAAAGAGAAGCCGGTTAAGATCTTGTCCAATAATCCACAAACCGCTGTCAAACTGGAAGCTTTCATGAATGACAACAGCAAGGAAGAAGTGGAACGGATGCTGCTCAGGATGTATCAGCTGCTTCTGGACAATCCGGACCAGCCACTTAATCTGAACATTATTCTTGATACAGGAGGGCCTCCGATTGCTAAGGCTGCGTCTGCACATTAAGCTTGTTTGGTCCGGAATGATGGGTGCAGCCGCCGCCTTGACTGCTGTCATACTGCTTATCACCCTCAATCTTGATAATTGGAAATTCGTCTCTGAGATCGAGCTTGTCCACCTGATAGGACTATACGAAATTGCGTTTTCGCTCATTCCTGTTTTTATATTCTCCCAATTGTTCGCAGAGGAGCTGGAGGAGGATATTTTCAAATGGCTGTTCTCCCTCCCTCTTAATAGAGTAAAATTAGGACTAGAGAGATGGCTGCTCGGAATGGCAATTTTATTAGGCTCATATTACGGTTCACTAGCGGTCATTCACTTTACCGTCATGAATATTCCGTGGGCAAGCTTCACTACAGAGGCGCTCATACCGTCACTCTGGCTTGGTCATCTGACGCTGCTGTGCACGCTGCTCTTTAGAGATTACAGGGTAGGACTTGCGGTACCGCTTGTTCATTGGACGATAGAGAGCTTGTCACACGGGGTTATGACCAAACAATGGAGCTTGTTTATGGCAACGATGCCTGTTGGTGACCATCTAACCGCGAATCGGTTGCTGTATGTAGTCCTTAGCGCTGCTGCGCTCGGGTTAAGCTTGCTGATCTTAAAACGCGGAGTGAAGGGGGCAGCATGACAGATGAACAATTAGTAGAAGAGCTTAAATCCGGAAGCGGCTCGGCCGTTGAAAGCTTGATCATTCGCTATCATGCCCCGATTTTTGCTTATTTGTATCGAATGGTGCATTCCAAGCCTCTTGCTGAGGATTTGACCCAGGAATGTTTTGTAAAGGCAATGGAATCCATTCGCAGAAAGCGCGTACCGGATAGGCTTCGACCTTGGATATATACGATTGCAGCTAATTTGTGCAAGGATTTGTGGCGCAAGTCTTCGTATAGGCAAGAACAGCTTCAGGATGAGCTGAACATCGAGAACCGTTATAAACTTGAGGATATGGTAGCCTCTATCTTTGAGCGCCAAGCTGATCGGGAACGAGTGGTGAGGGCCTTGCATCAGCTGGAACCGGACAAACGGAATCTTATCGTGCTGAGGTTCTATCAAGAGCTGAAACTGGATGAGATCGCTCATATTCTGGATATTCCGCTTAGTACGGTTAAGTCGAGGTTGTATCATTGTCTGGGAGAGCTGCATCGCCTGCTGAAGGAAGAGCCCTCGGAATCCCAACGATCGTTGAAAGGTGTGCGAACATGACGGAAAATGCTAAAAGCAGAGCCTCAGCACAAACCTCAGAAATTTGGAAAGAAATCAGCGAAGTGACCGTCGATAACATAGAATCTGAGGTTGAGTCCAGATCTGGTTCGTCTGAGGAATCAGATAAGCGCTTAGTGACCTTGTACAAGTCAGATATAACTTTGGAGCAATTGAGTGAAGTTACTCAAGCATTAGAACGTTACACGATCGAGATGCCGACACTTGAGGATTCCAGACGCCTGATTCAGGCTGT
>JARBUQ010000404.1 GCA_029239545.1 Paenibacillus sp. | reverse complement strand
CTCAGCAAGATGGGACACCTTGACAATCCCGTTCAGATTGCCACCGTTAACGTATACTACCCCTCGCCATACATCATCCTCAGGCTCTCTGTTTGATTTAGCAAATGTGTCGAACCATATCTCCTTGGTATCCTCATTCTCATAACGCAGCATCACCCCGTACAGAACAGCACGCCTCTTCAGCCAATCGTATTGCAGCTCGGTTAAGGGCCCTTCCACGATCTGCTCTTTTCGCATATCATCCATGATCAAATAAGCTGCTTTATCCAGATCCTTGCCCTTGAAGCTGTCGAACAGCTGATTCCAGTTCATATTGTATAGGCTTACAATCAGAAATATGAAGATGGATGAAAATACAAGGAAGGAAAGAAACAAAATAACATTCATTTTACGAAACAGATGGAAGTAACTCTTCATTCCTTACGGTCCGTTTCATCGGGCATCGCCGCAAATTTGTAGCCAAGACCTACAACAGTGATGATATAGATCGGATGGTTCGGATCGGGCTCTATTTTCTTCCGCAAATTTTTCACATGAGCATCAATTGCACGTCCATCCCCTTGATAGCGATACCCTTGCACCTTGTAGGATAAGTCCATACGGCTGAAAACCTTGTTAGGCGTAGCGCTCATTACGGATAAAAGCTTGAACTCTGTAGCCGTGAGTCCTGTTCTATGTCCGTTCAGAATCGCTTCCTTCTCTTCGAGCTGTACGACGAGCTGTCCCCGATTGAATTTGATCGCCTCTTCATGTTGTCCGTTATGCTTATCCGGCATCGCTCTGCGCATTAATGCATAGATTCGGGCCACTACTTCCTTAGCTCTGAACGGTTTGACGATATAATCATCCGCACCGAGATTGAGCCCGTTAATCGTATCGGACTCACGCGCTCTGGACGTAAGCATAATAATGGGAACATTCGACTTCTCACGGATAAGGCGACATACCTCTTCACCTGGAAGACCTTCCAGCATAAGATCCAACACGATGAGATCATGCTGTCCGTAATCAAATTTCGAGACGGCCTCATGACCGTTTCCTGTATGCTCGGTTTCCCAGCCTTCATTGACAAAATAGGCAATCAACACCTCACGAATCTTAGGTTCATCCTCTATGATCAGAATACGAATTATAATCCCCTCCTGCCGCTCAACTATTTTCACTATCCATTCCACACCAATAGTTAAAATCCTCTTCTGAACAAAAGGAAAGAAAACCCCAGTCACTTTTCATGACTGGGGTAACCCTTGTTATTCGACCAAACCAGTGCGCTCCACACTCTCGACAAACCAGCGTTGTGCGAACAAGTACAGGAGAAGAGGCGGCAATATAATCAGGAACGAGCCGGCCATCTTCAAAGGTTCATCGAATATGGATGGACCTGTCTGGGCCGCCTGCGCAACAAGCGCTGCGTTAATCTGTGATACGCCCATGGAGAGCGGCACGTCTTTAGCGCCGATAAGGAACATACTTGGCGTGTAATAGTCATTCCAGGTCCACACGAAGGAGAAGAGGAATACAACCAGTATGGCAGGTCTTGACAGCGGCAGCATAACTCGAAGGAATACCCTCAGCACTCCAGCGCCGTCTATTCGAGCTGCTTCTTCAAGCTCCTTAGGCTGAGTGGAGAAAAATTGCCTGTAGATAATAACGAACAGGGCCCCCTTCAAGCCATGGCCGAACACCGCCGGCAGCACAATGGGGATGTACGTTTTCATAAGATGAAGCTCACTTGCGGCGATCAGCTGAGGCAGTATAATGACCTGCTGCGGCACTACGAAGCTGAGCAGCAGGCAGACGAACCAGAAATTTTTTAACGGAAAATCCAGTCTCGCGAAAGCATATCCCGCTACCGCGCAAGAGAAGGTCTGCAGCAGCGAGACCGTCACGGCAAGCATCATGCTGATTCCGAACCACTTGGGATAATGAAGCTTGGCCCAAGCATCCTGCAGCGTGCCTGTGAATATTTGGTGCGGTACCCAGCTGACAGATGGATCTATCAGATCAGAGGCATTCTTCACCATGGCAGAAATCATATAGAAAATCGGATTCAGGTAAATGTAGGCTATGTCGATCAGCAGCAAGTAAATGAACAGTCGGAACAGGAGACCCTTATCTGCTTCTTTGCCAATCACGAAATATCTGGCTTTGGTCAGCCACAGTCTAAGCTTCATAAGATTGATCGACGGGAAACGGCGTTCTGTATTTATTTTGGCCATAACGACTGCCTCCTATCGTGATTTCGCCGCTTGCATAGAGCGGAAGACGCGGCTGTACATAAAGTAGATCAGGCCAAGAAAGATGAAGATAATCACAAAATAGATCCATGCAAGCGCACTGGAAAGTCCGTATTCGGCTGTATTGACTTGCGTCAAAATCGGGTTTCCAGGAAAAGTAAACAAGTCTACTGTCGTATAAATCAAGTTAAGCAGTATAAAAGGCATCATTGCTGGTAATGTAATTTTCCAGAACGTTTCCCACGGGTTCGCACCATCTATACGCGCTGCCTCATATACAGAAGGGGGGATCGTTTGTCGTCCGGCCAAAAATATTAGAATCTGCACTCCAGAGTACCACAACACAAGCACGAAGGAATCCAGAACCCTTACGATAGGCTCGGCCCAAGCTGCGGGTAAGTAGGTTACAATAAGGGCAGTCAAATTATACCGGGATAGAAAATCGAGACTGCCCTCTCCTTGACTGATGAACTCGGTTACGACTTGACCCGTAGTGAAAATGACTGGCAGGAAGAACACCGCCCGGAAAAAGGTTCGTCCCCAGAACTTCTGGTTGAGCATAATGGCAACGAGCAGGGAGAACACCACGATTATCGGCAGCATCAGTATCGCCTGCCTTAGAAACGGAATGAGCTGGTTGTACAGCAAGTTGCCATTCTCGAAGAGGATGTACTTGTAATAATACAAACCTCGAAAGTTGGTCTGAACGCCGGAAGCCAGAATCTTCACTTGGTGAAAGCTCATATAGAATGAATAAGCTAGCGGAAGCGCCATAAAGATGATAAATCCCAAAACCCAGGGAGCAATGAACAAGGAACCCTCGAATTTCCGAATCGTTGAGGATTTAATCTTGCGCGTCGGGCTTTTCATCGTTTATCGCCCCCTTTCACAATCAAGTAGTCTTCCGCGTTCACAGTTTTACCCTCATACGTGTAAGGGCTGAAACCGTAGTTCACTACGATCTTTTTCCCATTCGCGTACGTCGTTTCCCTCACCTGATCGGTTATAATGCGATGGTTCACGATAAATTGATCCTGTACATCTCCCAACGCTTCGTTCCACTTCTGATATTCCTGCACAGCCGTCTGCTCCCAATCCTTATAGGCAGGACTATACATAAACAGATTCTCGACGTGCTTCAAGTCCTCCGAAGCCGAGTGAGTGAAGGTGTAAGAAGGATTCGAGCCGTACTCCAGATCATGCAGGAAGTCTTGACGGAATTGATCACGCTCGTTCGATGATTTGGACGTGTAGGGAATAAGTCCGTGAATCGCGATCTGCGAGAATGGAATGCCTGCTGTGGAGAACAGATCGAAGGAATGATCATCAGCAAGCCCTGCGATACCGTCAGTATAAGGCAAGGCATAAAAATTGGAACGACCGCTAATCACTTTGCCGACCCCTTCACGCAGTCTGTTTAGAATAGATTGCTGGATGACGCGGCTTTCCTCTCTGGAAGCACCATAGTTCGCATTATAATCACTACTCAGAAAATTACCAATCCCTTGCACAACGACCCCGTCAACACCCAGCTCCTTGAAATAAGTGATATCCTTCTCCAATATACGGCTCTGTGTGAACTTGAGACTCACTAGAGAATTTAGAGGAGTTCCGCCCATATCGCGCAATCCATGCAAACGGCTGAAGAAGCCGCCGGCTCTTGTATTCTGTTCTGTGTAAGAGGTTTGCAGGAAAACTGGAATATCCAGCTTCTGAGCAAATTTGACGAATTCCTTCATCCCATCCGTTCCCCCAAGCCTGCGATCTACATGAGATAACGCTCCTGAAGACCCGACCCCATCCTCTTGCCAGCCCAGGTAGCGGACATTCATATGATCGATTCCAAGTCCGTACAAGAGATGAATCATTTGCATAGCTTCTGTTGTGGTCGTGGCTTTCACATAACGGTCTTTTAATAACCCTTTTGATGAATCTGCACCCACGATTACAATATCCATAGGTACTTTGTTGCTTTTGGGCTTCAGCTTCGTCATATTGGCCGTCTCCATCAAATATTGACGATAACGCTCGGCCATGCCCACATAGTTTGATTTGGAGCTATCGAGCAGCAAATAACGGGTAACCCGATCAGAATTAAACCGTTCCTTCTTGTTGTAAGTGTTGAAGAATCTGCCCTTTGCTTCGTTCGTCACCTGTTTGAAGCTATTCCGATAGTTCGCTTGGCCTGTAATCCAGTTGTAGGTGCTGAACACTCCAGATGGTGAAGCAAGTACCTCGGCATATTCCGCCCCCTCCTCCAATACAGCAAGGAAGCTGCGATTCTCATTCTTCGCCCCATATACGGGCATAGTTACATTGCGACGAGAGTTCTCCATCATGTTATCCAACTGAAAGGCAGCATCCCGCCCATATACCGGCTCACGATAAATCCGATTAATATTGCCATGGTCAGGCTCATAATTAATGAGTGCACCCGAGCCATCCGGGATGAACATATACCCGTCCTGACCTACAGAGCGCTCGGCGCCGAAGAACGGATACAAGCGTACCCACAATAGGCTGAGCTTGCCCTCCTGTATGCCAGAGTCAATGATTCGAGTAGTTACCGAGTCTCCCTCCAGCTTGACTTCAATGGGAATCGTCAGCTGTGCGGCAGGCATCTCGAAGGTCACCCGAAA
>JARBUQ010000403.1 GCA_029239545.1 Paenibacillus sp. | reverse complement strand
GTGGTCCGTACTGCCAAGGGGAAATGGTTGTTCGGGGAGTGCAGGGAGAATGAAGCGGTATGGCTTAAGCATAAAGATAAGCCCAGACAATACTCAACGGCTCTAACCGTCAAGATGGCTAGAGCCGTTGCGAATATTGCGATTCCTCAACCGCTGGGGGTCAAGGCGATCGATCCATGCTGCGGGATCGGAACGATTATTATCGAAGCTCTCTCCATGGGAATTGACATAGTCGGAAGCGATCTGAACCCTCAGGCTGTTGCAGGGGCCAGACTGAACCTAAGTCACTTCGGCTATCCTGACGTTGTGCAAGTCAGGGATATGAGAGAAATAACGGGTCGATATGATACGGCTATTGTAGATCTGCCTTATAATCTATGTTCCGTCCTGTCCGAGGCCAGGCAGCAGGAGATGCTCGAATGTGCCCGGAAGCTGGCAGCTCGAGCCGTCATCATTGCCGCTCAGCCAATCGATGCAGCGATGGAACAGGCAGGATTCATTCTCGCAGACCGCTGCACGGTCCGAAAAGGAAGTCTGATTCGCCATGTTATGTTAGGCTTGTAAGGCTGCATAATGCTGTAAGTCGCTGGCAAGACCAGTGGAGAGGGGAACTAATGACGTTTGTTGTTGTTCAGCAGAGCGGGAAGCATCTTCATATCTTTGACCATAGCCGACTTGCAAATCGGACAGAGTGGAGTCTCGACAAAGGAAAAGTTCTCTCGCATCCAGCATGAACAACCTGGGGTACTACATAACCATACCATGGTTTCTTCTTGTTGAACCTCTTCAACATTCTTCTTAGAGTAGTACAAGTCAACTTCCTCCTTTGGCCTGCCATTGCGGCATAGACTTAATGGAAAAGAACTGCCCAATCCGGGCAGCTCTATAAGGACATGTCTTAGTATACGAAATAGTTTGGGATTTATACCAATGAATATTATTTTACCATGTTCGGCATATTTCAGCAATATGTCAAACGGTGTCAACACGGCTCGAAGTTCGCTCGAGCCGCTTTATTATCCAGACCGCGCCTCCCACTGTAGTGAACATCAGGAACCCGCAGCCCGCAAATAACCAGAGGGAAAATACAGCGGCGAACCGATCCATAATGTACCCGGTGAGCTTAGGCAAAAAGGCGCCTCCCAAACCTCCGCAAGCTACGAGGATGCTGACAGTGCGTTCTGTTGTGCCAGGCAGTGCGTCGTTAAAAAACAGCAAGCCCATTGTGAACATCCCTGCCATTATAAGCCCCAGCAAGACAATCAAGCCAAAGCTCAGCAACGAGGACGCTGTCATGGATGTGTTCAAGGCTATCAGAATTAATCCAATTGTAGTTCCAAGGCAGGTCAACACAAGGAAACGTGTCACACGGATCTGATCCGCCACTGTTGCAATGACGAAACGCCCTATCGTAATAGCAGCCCAGAACACGCTAACCCCCATCGCAGCCGTAGACTCATTAAGTCCTGATGTCTTAAGCATAATAGAGGGAAGGTAATTAGCTATGCTCATTTCCGTTCCTACATATAGGAAGAAGAAAAACGCACCCGCAGCAAGTATAGGAATCATACGCAGTGAATACCCGAGCTTATGCAATCGCTGTTGGGGCGACACGCTTCCCGCTGACCCATTCACCTTCTTCTCGCCAGCAGATTCGGCGCCATTGGACTCAGCAGCAAGAAGTTGATCCGATGCCCCGTCGAAGGGGAGGAAGAACCAAACAAGCAGGGTCACTGCTGAGAGGATCGCAACAAACGGAAATGAGATTTGCCACCAGCCCTGTAGAATGAACCAAGCAGCTACACCTGGCATAACCAAGGCGCCGATGCCGAAGAACACTTCCAATCTGCTCATCGCGGAAGCCTTCTTTTCTTTCATCACGGAGATAATCATCGCTCCGATAACGGATTCAATCATCCCGAAGCCGAACCCCGCCAGGGGTCCGATCGTCAGCATCAAGCCCCATGAAGGAAGGAAGCTGTATACCGTTTCGGCTATCGTCAAACAGCTGAACGCAATAATAATCGTCCAGCGCCTACCTAATACGCGCAGTATCGAGGGCGCAGCCAACACTCCGACCAGGAAGCCGAGGAATTGATTCATAATTAACTGGCCGCCATCCTTGTAATCCACGGAATAGTGGTGAATCAAGGACTCCATAAGCGGGCCAACCACAACATGCGCCAGTCCTATAATGAAATAGGACAAACAACCCATCCAAAGTATCTTTTTCATTTTCTTATCTTAACAGAGAGAGGAGGGTTGTGGCTAATGATTTGCGATTTTGATTGTAGAAAGCTACTATTGGGTATGAAGCTGCTGAGATGCTGCTTATGAAGCCCATTGCTACGCAATGTTTAAGCTGATGCTTACGAAATACATTTGCTTCGTGAATGTTTGAGGAGGATCGATCATGATAAAAGCGGACACTTTCCTATCTAAGCTGATGCTTCTTTTGATTGTTACAGGGATCAGTGTGATTATGGTTAGCTGCGGAGCGAAGAACGGAACTAATACGCCAGGTACAGTGTCTAACCCATCTCCATCTGGGGGCAGTTTGACACCGGCACCAACGGTATCGGCAGCTCCGAGTGACAAGCCAGGACAATCGCCAATACCTGCTGCCACGGCTGCAGCGGATTCTCTCAAGCAGCGTATTGACAAGATGACTGTGGACGAGAAGATCGGTCAACTCGTTCTGATCGGGTTAGACGGAACAGTGATGCAAGCCCAGGCCAAGGAAATGATCGAAAAGCACCGGGTGACCGGATTTATTTTATATAAGAACAATATTACCAGCGCTGCCCAAACTCTGAATATGCTCAATCAATTGAAGGAAACGAATCGGAAGAATGCTTTTCCGCTATGGCTGAGTGTGGATCAAGAGGGTGGCAAGGTCGACCGTATGCCGGAGCCGCTTATTAAACTTCCTGCTGCACAGGATGTGGGACGAACGAACAAAACCTCTTATTCCTTCGCAATCGGACAAGCATTGGGGGAGGAAGTACGGGCGCTGGGCTTTAATATGGATTACGCCCCTGTGCTTGACGTGAATAGCAATCCGAACAATCCGGTTATCGGGAATCGGTCAATCGGCTCGGAGCCCAAGACGGTTATTCAACATGGGATTCAAGTGATGAAGGGACTTCAGTCGACCAAGGTGGTTCCGGTTGTGAAACATTTTCCGGGTCATGGAGATACATCTGTAGATTCTCATCTGGCTTTGCCGGTTGTTCCCAAAAGCCTGGAGGAGCTGCGCGCTTTTGAGCTGTTGCCCTTCGCGGAGGCGATCAAGCAGCAGGCGGAAGTTGTTATGGTCGGGCATCTTCTGCTGCCCCAAATCGACGACCAGAATCCGGCATCGCTCTCAGATAAAGTGATTAACGGATTACTCCGACAAGACATGAAGTTTGGCGGGGTTGTTATTACCGATGATATGACAATGGGCGGTATTACGGAGCATAATGATGTGGGGGAAGCGGCTGTGAGAGCCATACTAGCAGGAACGGATATAGTACTTGTCGGACATGAATATGCCAAGCAGATTAGTGTTATTCAAGCTTTGAAGAAAGCCGTCACAGACGGAGTGCTTACAGTAAAGAGACTTGATGAAAGTGTCACCAGAATTGCTGGTTTGAAGTTGAAATACGACCTGCAGGATTCTACGCTTAAGAGTGTCGACCCGCAGGAGGTCAATCGTAAGGTGCAGGCTCTTTTGGAAGCGGGCCAGAAATAATCTATGGAGCAGGTAGGTGTAAAGAAGATGAGTTCTTCTTATGTGGATGCATTTCAGCGGGTAATGGAGGCAGAAGCGAATCCGGAGCAGGCCGTATCGATGAAGCGGTATATGCGTGATCAATTTGAGTTTCTGGGCATTCCCAACCCGCAGAGCAAGGTCGTTACAGCTCGTTTCCTAAAGCAGCATGGGGTGCCGGACCAGACGCAGTTGGAAGAAGTGGTCAGCAGGCTGTGGGAGCTTCCTCAGAGGGAGTATCAATATTACGCGATCAACCTGCTCGTCAGAACTGTGAAGCATGCTCCGCAGGAAAGACTGCAGCTTGTGGAGCGGTTAATCGTAAGCAAATCATGGTGGGATACAGTCGATGCGCTTGCTTCCAACGTAATCGGGCCTCTGCTGTCCAAATATCCGGAGCTTATTGAAGCTAGTACGTCTAGCTGGATTCATTGTGAAAACATATGGCTGCAGAGAACTGCAATATTGTTTCAACTGAAATATAAGAACAAGACAGATACCCGACTGTTAGCGGCCATGATTGAGGAATGCCTGGATTCCAAGGAGTTTTTCCTGCAGAAGGCGATTGGTTGGGCTCTACGCGAGTACTCGAAGACCGATCCGGAGATGGTTCGTTCCTTTGTGGAGAGCCATCCGCTGGCTTCATTGAGCAAACGGGAGGCGCTTAAGGTCATTAACCGTTTCTCTTTTTCCCGTCTTGACTTCCCCAAACCGACATACTAAAGGAGAGCGAGTAAGCAAAGGGATGAACGCGTTTCGAGAATAGTTGCTCTCCTCTTTCGTTGAGAAGCATGTCTCGGTTCGTTTTCACGAAAGAGGGGAGGTTTCAACGTCTCAAGTCCCTTCCTGCATGGGTTCTCCTGCACGAAACGTTCATTTGCTATTATTAGGTTGATGTGCTACAATAGGTTCAATCGCATATATGAGACCTAATTCACATGATGTAAAGGGTTATCAACAAATCAGGATGGAACCTTTTCCAATGTGTGAATTTTTTATTTGCTCCGCGTAAATAAGAGTTACATGTTAAAACAATTTATTGGAGGTTTTACAAATGCAAACAGGTACAGTTAAATGGTTTAACGCAGAAAAAGGTTTTGGATTTATCGAAGTTGAAGGTGGAAGCGACGTATTC
>JARBUQ010000402.1 GCA_029239545.1 Paenibacillus sp. | reverse complement strand
GGTGGCATCCCCGGATGCAGCTGTGGCGAAAGAACCATTGGCTAATAACCCTGGACTGAAGCGGTTCGAGTCCCAGCCTGAATATCCGTCTCCGTCAGGGTCGGAGGCTTTGTCCATAATCGTGTCGGCGTGAGTGACGAGCTTATCCAGCCACCCCGTGTCTTTCGTTACCTCATACATATTCATGTAGCTGCGCAGCACATAATTTTCCTGCCAACCCAAATCCGCCGAATCAACTCGGCTGTAGAACTCACCGCCGTGGCGGTTATCCCAGGCCTTGTAACGGTCGAACCAATTATCCGCAGCCGACGCCGCTGCTCCTCCTCCGAGCAGAGCCGCTGTCAGCACGATTCCGCTCATGAACCCGGATATCCATTTGCGCCTACTAATTTGCCTCATTTTCCGTGCCCTCCTTAGACCCTTCTTAAGGGATGGATTTCGAAATTGGAATGGCGAATGATTGTCCCACCGCGACATCATACACAAAGCCCTGATTGAAATTATTATCGTTCACGTATTGGCGTATTGGCGTCGCCTGACCGATGCTGAGAGCATATTGATTAGTGCCTGTTGTTGTTACGGCCTCGATCCGGTATACCGCATTGCGAACTCCGTCATTGGTTACGTGAATATATTTGCCGAGCAGGTCCTGCGCGGGCACGCCGTTCAAATTCATATTCACCGTCAGGCTGTTTGCCGGGGACAAAGTCTGAGTGAAGGAAGCAATCGTACCGGTCAGCTTGGCAACAGTCTGAGTGACGAGCGGTGTGCCGATTCGGCCGAATTTGGTGCCTTCCTGGAGATACCCTCTCTCAGGAGAGCCGCCGATCTCCGAATATACGCCGAACGCACCCTTGAATTCCAGAATGTTGTCGATCGTATAAGTCAAGGATGGGTCAAGCGCGCTTACAATGTAATCCGTACGGCCATTGGCCAATACGACCTTGACTGCGCTCACGCTGACATCCGTTGCAGGGATTACAGTCCCGTTCAACCGGACCACTGCAGGTGCAATCGACTGAATGAATCTCGTTGACTTGTACGGCTCGATCACGGAGGTAAAAATACTGTTCAGATTCGTCCCGCTCCGATGTGCGATCAGATAGCGTAGCGAGGTAGGATTGCCGGGTTTGTTCTGAGGCGGTACTCCGTCAGCGAGAGCCACATCGTTCACCTGAGTCAGCAGGGTTAATCGCAGATGGGCATCAGTAGATGCATGCGCTCCTTGCCCGAATACATTCCAAGTATCCTTGATGCTCCAATCCACGCTGAAGCTTGCGGGCGGACTCGTATTCTTGGCGACGTTCTTGAGCCAGTGAAATCCTGGCCCTGTATAACCCCCGCCAGCTACACTGTCACCGGATGGGCGCTGTCCGTACAGAACTCCTGTGCCTGCATAAGTTCCGGTTGCTTGTGGCGTTAGCGTCAGCCCGTTCACCGTCGCTGTGCCTTCCGCTCCGTGGAAGCTGAAATGATGCTCGCTTCCGCCCTTCACCCGGAAGAAATCGACGGCGTAGGAATTAGTATCGTCTACTTGGACGAGCGCAGTAGTACGCTTGTACAGACTCGTCTGACTGTACACCTGAGGGGCCTCGACATCAAACAGCTCGACAAAGTCGCTGTCGTCCAGATGCTTGGGAGTCGATACCACCTGGGTCGCCTGCTTGGTTCGATCGACAAGCACGGTATTGTGGCTGATTACATTCCTCACCCATTCCATGCTGTGAGCGTCGTTAGTGCTTGCCTGCTCCGGATAACCAAGATCTGGAGTCAGATCCATACCGAATGCGTGAATACCCAGATTCAAGGTGTCTTTGTGACCATGGCCGGTGTTGCGCCCGTAATACATCCATGCCCCTCTCGGCGGCTGAGTGCTGCCAATCTCTGAGCCTTGACGGAGCGCAGAGAAGCCATAGCCGGTAGAATGTGTCGTTGACGGGTTCCACACCCCGTTCGTGTTAATGACATTCTGAATGTCCAGCCCTACCTGCTCCGGCTGGGCCGAGAAGATATCGCCATGCAAACCGACGGAAGAATTACCGTTCAGCATATAAGCCATTTGGGCATGCTGAACATCACCGTATACCTCGAACGCTTTGACTGCAAAATCGAGGTAGGCTTGAACTCCCGGATCACCGGTTTTTCCCGTATCTCCGATCGTTGGCGTATACTTGCCGAGCATCGTTAGAGGGTATGTGTAGGAAAACATTTGCTCGAACTTGACGTTCGGGTACAAATCTGCCGTTGAATATTTGTCGTAACCCAGCAGCACATTAGCAATCGTATAGTAGGCGGAAGTCCAACCCCGATTGTATCCTGGAGAAGCCTCATTGCCAGCTCCGTCCCGATCTACCTGGTTAACAAGCGCCGGCATGATGTTACCTCCAGTCACCTGATAAGGATATGTAGAGGTCTGGCCTCCCGCCTTGTAATTGAAGTCCAGCCACTCCTTGATCTCCGGCATCGTGTCCAGAACGACAGCGGCGGTTGCAAGTGTGCTCTGATGCATGCCCGTATTGCCGAAAATCTGGCGTCTTGTCACAGCGGGATAAATCTGGCGCAGGAGACCATCTTCAATGTTGCGCTTGATCCCTGTCGCCGTATCCTTATGCGACAGCTTGTATGCAGCACCCTTGTTCGCCAGGAAGGAGAGCACGGTTGAATCTGTCATTGCCGGGAAGAAGGCGTCATAGGCAAGCGCATACTCCCGTGCGATTCCGGTCTCCCAGATCGAACCGACAGCCTTTCCGCTTGGAGCCCCGCCGTGCGAGTTCAAGTAGATGGCATGATCATGCTGGGTAATATCCATGCCAGGATACACATCAGCAACCCGGTCAAGCAGGATCGCTCCTGCTCTGGCGTATTTGATGTCGCCATCGAACAGATAAGCATCCCGGTATGCATTCAACGCCCCGCTAATAAGCGATTTCTGTCCGCCGGTGCGGGTCCATATCGCCCAATGGTTGTAATACGCGATGAATGTGTAGCGCTTGCCGGAAGCCGGGTCCACCCAGCCAAAGCCGTCATCGACTCCCCAGGTAGAGCCTTTGTCCGGATAGAGCGTATTGACGAGCAGCGCTCTGTTCGCTCTTAGCGGATCAAAGAATCCGTGCTCGTCCAGTCCGCTGTTGTAGTAAGCTCCGAAGTCATTCGTAGGAAATTTGTAGCCGCTTGTCGGATCGGTCAGCTTCCATGGATCGTTGACCGGATCATAGATCCACGGATAGTTTCCGTACTGCTGAATTTGCGTGCCGTTGATCGGACTCAGATTTCCCTCGAACTGATTGGTCTGATAGCTGCGGGGAAGCTTCTGGCTCGTAACCGATTTCCATATAGTTTCGTGCCCCATGCTCAAGTACGAATCTGCAAGAGAGACTGCGTTATCCCGCATCTCATCGGCCCAGGCATATTGGGACACATTCAGTTGGGCATTCGCGACCTTCTGGGTTGTGTAGATCGTGCTCCTCGTCTTGCTGCTGACCAGTTCGTCAATATTCGTCACCATGAGTTTATGCAGGAACATGTACGTATTCGTGCCATTTCCCATTCCATCGCCAGCCGCTACTATTGTGAACGTAACCAAGTGGCTTCCTTCTCCCAGGAATAAATCCGCAACATCGATTACTGGACCGAAATTTCCCGTATAACTGAAAAAGCTGTAAGTGCCATAATACTCACAATCGATGTAAATTTCCGCCTTGCCTCCAGCCGGAGCCAAATATCCGCCGAAGCGGATCGTATAATTCCCGTCCTTGGGAACATCAAAATTGAACGAGCGGCTTGGATAGGAAAATGTCGAGTTGACCAAAGCCCCATAGTAGGGCTGGTGCCCCAGTGAAGGGGACTGGGTGATCGGACCATCCGGTGTCCAACCAGGCTGGGTCGGCTGCCCGGGAAATCCGATATGAGTGAACTTGTAGGTGATCGTATCGGGCAGATCGGTTTCGGCTGTAGCCGTTGTTGCCCATGAACCGATGGCAAACAGGCCGAGCAGCAGCGTGAAGGTTAAGACTGAAAATAAAGGATTTTTCAAAAGTAGTACCTCCTGTCACATTGATTGTAAAGCGCTTTCATTATTCGTTTGCAACAATCCATCCATCATATCTGTCCTGTCCCTGCTGACTTTACTGATTCATGATGCAATTTCGCACCATGAGTTGCGGTTGCCCCTTTATCCCAATCGTTATCGTTCCTCCTCCTTGAATAAATGATTAATGTTATAAGAAAGTGCAAACTTATTATATGCCCTTCCCTTCAGACGAGTAGGACAAATCCCATAAAAAGGGAGACAAAAATACAAGTATTGTAAATATCAGATAAGATATGCTTCGGGGCAGGTTAGTCGAGGGTTCAGTGGTATCGTTGGCGGACAGGAGATCCGTTATCGGTGCCAATATAGGGAAAATCATCGTTTTGGTGGACAGACGTTCCGTTATTGCGTCTAAAACCAGGATTCTGGACAAGTTTTCCTAACGTGTGTCCGCGAAATTTTACTTTTAAGTAATTTTAGCGCGAATAGAGGAATGTCTGTCCGCTTATACCTCTGGCCGTTTCGCCAAACTCCTCCACTCTCGTCCACACCTTTATCCCACTTTCCAGCTTTCCTCAAACCCGAAGCAAAAGGTAAGTTTGCTATTCCTCGTTTTTCTCCTTGCAACAGCATTGTGCAATGATTTTCTATTGTGACAAGAAAAACCTCTGGAGCATTTACTCCAGAGGTCCTTGGTGTTGGAGTTCAGTTTGATGCGAGAGGAGGACAGGCAGATGGGCTCCGATCGCTGTTGTCTTTGGATTCCTTGGATTATATTTTAGAAGTTGGAACCCAAAGACAAAGGCGACCACTTCGTTTCTCCGCTCCACCTTCCCGCCCTTTTCTGTTCGACTTTGGATTAAGGAATTACG
>JARBUQ010000401.1 GCA_029239545.1 Paenibacillus sp. | reverse complement strand
GATAACCACGCTTTCTTCAGCATATCCAACCCAGCAGCATCGAGAATGAAGTTCAAGATCCCGATTTGCGGGTGATAAATATATCCCCAGATGATCCCGACGACCACCGAGGAAAGCACCATCGGCATAAAGACGGAAGCTCTTATGACTCGTTGGAATAAGGTGCTGCGGGTTAATAAGAGAGCCAGAATCATAGCGATTGGCACTTGACCAAATACCGAGGCGGCAACGACGAGCATATTGTTTTTAAAAGCAAGCCAGAAGATAGAATCTTGAATGACTTCCTTGTAGTTATCCAATCCGATGAACTTGGCAGCGCCGATCCCTTTCCAATCGAAGAATCCATAATAAGCCGACCAGAAAATAGGCACAATGACGAAAAACAAATACAGCAGCAAGGCCGGGAGAAGACCGATTATAATAAACCCTCTTATACGCGCCGAAGTTGTCATGGGAACCTCCTAAACTTTAAACTTTTCGAAGAAAAGTCGCTTCGAAAGCATCATAAAAAGCCGATTCCAGACCGAGTAGATGACTGGAATCGGATGGTCATAACTTATTTATTTGCCAAGCGCCTTGGCATTAGCATCCTGAATTTTTTTGGCAATGTCTTCTGGTTTGCCGCCCATCAGCAGCTCTTGCAAGCCATTGTTCACCACATCCGCAACAGCTGAGCTAAGCTTGCCATCATATACCGGTGTTGTTTTTACAGTACCGAGTAATTTGTAAACCTCTGCGAAGATGGATGTTACTTTGGTTGTGTCCAATTCTACTTTATAACTAACCAACTGGTTGCCTTCCAGAGTTTTCTTTTGCGTTTCCGGACTTGCCAGTGCGTAGATCACTTTGTGCGCAGCTTCTTTACGGGCACCTTCAACTTTTTTGCTAAGACCAAGACCTGTTCCGACTACGCCGGACAAGGAGTTCGGGTCACCTTTACCATTTGGCACGGAAGGAAGAACCGTTACACGCATACCGTCCAGCGCTTCTTTGCTCGCATTGGCTGCAAGGTTCGTTAATGCCCAACCTCCGTCAATCATCATGGCAGCTTTGCCTTGAGCAAACATCTGCTCCATCTGGGTGTTATCGATGCTGTTGAAGCCGTCCTGGAATGCGCCTGCCTTGCTAAGCTGCTGCAAATAAGTAAGAGCTTGTACGAATTCGGGATCAGTGAATTTCGCGCCTTCGCCTGCCGCTGCTTTAAGGAACCAGTCTGTACCTGTAACACGGTCACCCAAGGAGCTGAGGATGCTGGATTGTGCGACCCAAGCTGCTTTATTGCCAAGTGCAATAGGGGTTATTTTTTCTTTCTTGAACATTTCAACCAAAGTCATGAGGTCTGCCCAGGTTTTGGGAGGCTGGACGTTGTATTTGTCAAACAAGGTTTTATTGTAAAATAACAAGGAGGTCGGAGAAAGCGCCATTGGAGCACTGTATACTTTACCGTCGATTGTAAATTCACTGAAGGATTCCGGCATGAAGCCGTTCTTCCAATCGGGTTTGCTGTCGAGCAGGTCATTGATCGGCTGCAGCAGATCGCCCCCAACGAATTCCTTGGTCATAACTCCTGGCCACATGACGAACAGATCAGGCATTTCGTTAGCTGCGGCTACTGTCTTCAGGCGGGCTCTGTAACCGTCCGGAGGAATAGCCTGAATGTCCAAATCAATGTTCGGATTGTCCTTCTTAAATGTATCCAGTGTTTCTCTCATTGTCTTGGCGCGCATATCGTCGCCTGTATAGTTATGCCAGAGGGACAGTTTCACTTTCACACCAGGCTTGGTAGTGGAGCCGCTTGATGGATTATCGGTCGTTTCTTTCGCTGCACACCCGATGATAGTTAATAGCAGAACCATCACTAGTGCAATCGTCAATGTTTTTTTCATAAGGGTTGTGACCTCCTAATGTCTGATGTTTACCTCTTCAGTATAGAGGACAGCCCCTGTGTGAGTAACGGGAGAGACTTCGGAGCTAGGGGGGTCATTCTTCAGTATTTCGGAGGGACCCGCGATATTCAGACGGAGTTTGCCCAGTATGTTTCTTGAACTGCTGGGTGAAATACTTGATGTCCTCGTAACCTACACGTCTGGCCACCTCGCTGACTTTACTGTCTGTGCTGCCGAGTAAGCCCACAGCTCTGAGCATTCTCTCCTGAGTGACGAATTCCAGATAGGTAAAGCCTGTCTCCCGTTTGAACACCTCGCTGAAATGGTTGGGATTCAAGTGCACGAATTTGGCCACCTGCTGTAAAGACAAATTTTGATCGAGATTGTCCTTGATGTAAGCGATCGATTTGTGAATATAGGAGAATCGGCTTTGGCTGATCGTATGATGGTAAGCTGACATGATCGAAGACAGCAGCATGAATACCTCATCCTCCGGGCGGCCATCAAGCTCGAAGTTTCTTTCTGCCGGCGCAGTTATTTTGAGGGTAGCATTATCTTGACCTGATTTATGGCGTTCTATCCAGCGATACCCAGAGATGACGATGGAATGAAGGAAGCCCTGCAGCGTTGCAGGGACGGAAGCCGGATCTTCGATCTGGGCTCGTACCGTCTGGTTCACCCAATGCCTCAGATCAGTAGCATTATTGCTCATGAGGAGGGCAGCCAGTTCAGCTTCTTCTTTCTCTGTGCACACGGAACGGCCGCCGCTGCGTTCTTTAACGTCATTCAGGGTGAATAAACCTTCTGATTCGATCACACCTTTGTACGAGTAGACGATTTGGGCTTCTTGATAAGATAGCTTTAATTGTTCATAGCTGGTGACCATGCGGCCAAGGGCTGCGTACACGGTGCATTTGAGCGTCCGCTCTACACGTCGCAGTATTTGAAGCAGTCCGTTGTAATCCGTTAATCCCACCTCGCAGCGCATGACGAGAAGCACGCGATCTTTGCTCAGCAGGGAAATGCTCGGTACTAGCTCAATCAAAATGTTTTCAGCCGCGCCTTGCAGAAGCTCCACGAAAGTCTTATCCCCCCAGCCGGAAGCCGATAGCAGCATCACTTGCATAGGGATAAGCTCACCCTCACTTTTCTCGACATGATGCTTGCGGAACCATTGCCTGATTTGTTCCAGCGCATGTGAATCCTCACTCAGGCCAGTCGTTAAGAGCTGCTCCAACAATTGTTTGCGCAATGCTGCTTGCTTGAGGTTGTCCTGGGCGGAGAGCTCCCATTTTTCCATGATGTTCTGCTTGGCTTTCATCGCAGCTTTAATGATCTCTTCCGGACGGCTTGTCTTGAGCAAATAGTCCGTTACCCCTTCTCGAAGCGCCTGCTGTGCATACCCGAAGTCATCGTAACCCGTAAGAATAAGGATTTCTGTATCGGGAAACCTCTCATTTACTTCTTTGGCCAGCTCAATCCCGGTTTTACCGGACATGCGAATATCTGTCAAAATAATATGAGGTCGTTCAGTCGGTATACGATCAAGTGCTTCTTCGGCAGAGGAAGCAGGAGGAAGAAGCTCCAACCCAAGCTCCTTCCAATCTATTACAGTGCATAACCCGTTCCGAATAATAACTTCGTCGTCCACGATCATAATCTTCATAGGCGTTACCCTCCAATCTCTAGCGGAATGATGAATGATATCTTAGTGCCGACATTTACTTCGCTATAGATCGACAGGCCCGATTCTGCTCCATAGTGAAGCTGGAGCCGTTGATGAACATTCAGGAGTCCATAGCTGCTGGTGCCGGGCGGTTTAGCGTAGCCGCTGGTTATGCTTTTCATCTGCTGCAACTGTGAGTCTGAATGGGCGGCTTGCACAGAATTGAACAAGCGGCGAATTTCTGCCAGCTTTCCTTCTTCAATACCGACTCCTGTATCTTCCACAACGAATCTCATTGAGTTCTCGAGCCGTTCTCCGTGTACGTAGATGTTGCCTTTGTCCTTCTTTCGCTGAATGCCGTGAATCAGACTGTTCTCAATTAACGGCTGGAGCAGCAACTTCAGCATGGGCATTTGCAGCATGGCCGGATCAATGAAGAACTCAATCTCGAACTGATCCGGGAAGCGGATGGATTGGATATGCGCATAATTGTGTACGTGGGCAATCTCTTGCTGTACGGAGCAATATTCCTCGCCTTTATTCAAGCTGAAGCGCAAGAAATCACTAAGGGCCCCAACCATCTCTGCAATCTGCTTATCCTTGTTCATCAGTGCCATCCAATGTATAGAGGATAACGTGTTGTATAGAAAATGCGGATTAATCTGTGCCTGCAGGGCTTGAATGTCGGCCTCCTTTTTCTTGGCTTCATTCAGCTGAACTTGACTCTTCAGTCTCCCGATTCGATCACTGAGCTTGTTGTAGCTATGAATCAGCTGTCCTACTTCGTCGGAGCTCCTTACCTCATACTGGGGAATCACGTCATCTGGATTCAGATCCTTCAAGTATAGCGTGAGTTTCGTCAGAGGGCGGGTCACCCATTGCAGATAATACAGCATAAGTCCGATTGCAAGCACAAGTGCAATTCCTGTGACAAATGCCGTTACGGTTAAAACATACGTATTCTGTGCGGTGTACACTCGGGTAGGAATGAATCCGACGAGCTTCCAATCCAGGCCGGGGATCGTATTATAGAGGATAGTCTGCTGGTCTCTGCCGCTGCCATAGCTTAAGATTCCATTATCTTCGTCCATAACGTCTATCTGAGGATAATAATCTAATAACGAGTGGCTCAACCAGTTCGGATTGCCGCTGCTGGATATGATCTGATTGTCTTTGTCGAGGAGAAGCACATGACCGCTTGTTTCCCAGCCGGCTTCCTTGATAAAATGTTCTATTTCCGTTTGATCCACGCTAATGGACAGTCGACCGACCTCTTGGAATGTATAAAAATAACGTACGTGCCGGACAAGCGATATTACACGCTTCAGTCCTTCGGTTGTCTGGTTCTCGTAGAGGGAA
>JARBUQ010000400.1 GCA_029239545.1 Paenibacillus sp. | reverse complement strand
CACCAATGGTTTGCAACCCCCACAAGAACGGGAAGCGGTTGTACAATTCTTCACTTCCTCCACCGTTCTTAGCCCTTGATCAACAATGGCCGAGCATATCGCGCCTTTGCTCACTCCGTTACATCCGCATATAATCGTATCGTCACTTAGCTCCGCAGCTCCGGTCGAACCACCTGATTTGGAATCACTCCCTTCACGAAGGATGGTGGTCTTTTCTATAAGACTTATATCTGTACCTGAACGGATCATGTTCATAATCCGCGTGCTATCGGAAATATCCCCGAACAATACAGCGCCTACAATCTTGTTATCCGCCACCACCACTTTCTTATAAATACCGGTAAAGTCATCCTGCACCCGAATTGTCTTCGTGCCTTCGGTCTCCATGAATTGTCCACCGGAGAACACATCTACACCAGATACCTTCAATTTGGTATTTACTACAGACCCTTCATAAGGCGCTGTATGAATACCAGCAAGATGTTTCGCGAGAACAGCCCCTTGTTCGAATAACGGAGCTACCAGTCCATATGCCACACCTCTGTGCATTGCACATTCTCCTACCGCATAAATCGAAGGAATGCTAGTCTCCAAGTAATCGTTCACAACTATCCCGGGATTGACCTCCACTCCTGCATTTTTAGCCAACTCTACATTGGGTCGAATTCCAACAGCCATGACGATCAAGTCTGCCTCAGCTACTGTACCGTCTTTGAATTTCAGCCCGCTAACTCTCTTGCCGCCTGTGATCTCTGCAGATTGTTTACCCAATAAGAAGTTCATGCCTTGTACTTCGAGCGCATCTTGCAACAGCTTGGAAGCAGTTCGATCGAGTTGACGTTCCATGATCGTATCGACGATATGAACTACATCTACCTGCATACCCAAATGCAGAAACCCTCGGGCTGCTTCCAAACCAAGCAAGCCACCTCCGATTACAACCGCTTTCTTGTAGGTTTTTGCTGCCTCAATCATTTTTTGGCAGTCCTGAATTGTACGGTATGCGATTACACCTTCCTTGTCAGCTCCAGGCAAGGGGAGCATAAAGGGGTTGGAGCCAGTAGCAATAATTAACTTGTCATAGCGAATCACTCTTCCTTTATCACTTACAACCGTTCCGGAAGCAGTATCTATGGAAATAACACTTTCACTTGTATACAGCTGAATTTTATTGGTTTCATACCAATCGTAGGAATGAGTTACTATATCATTCACGTCGGAATGACCAGACAGAACGTAAGACAATAGGATGCGGTTGTAATTCGGGTGAGGCTCTTTGCCGAAAACAGTTATTTCATATTTATCGGGCGCCAGCTTGAGCAAGTGCTCAATAGTATTAATTCCGGCCATTCCATTGCCGATCAGGATAAGCTTTTGTTTGTCAGCCATTTACGTCATCTCCATTGTTTTAGATTAGATGGCTTTCGATGCCAGGAAGAGCTTAAGCAGGTTCCTTCTGCAGGCTTGAAACTTTTCCTCCCTCACCTATCCAGGTTCGTCTCCATTGGATTTGCAAGAATAGTAGCAGAATGATGCAGGATAGAGCGATACAGCCTAAGATCAGAAAACCCGGGGCGAAAGAGCCTGTAGTGAGCTTCATATTGCCTAAAATCTTGGGTAAGAAATACCCTCCAAGACCTCCAGCCGCTCCGACGATACCAGTGACAATGCCGATCTCTTGCCGGAATCGCTGAGGAACAAGCTGGAATACAGAGCCGTTTCCCATTCCAAGACTCATCATAGCTATGAATAGCATGATTGTTGTTAATGTAATTCCAGGCAAAGTTGAAATCCCTAACATCATAATCGCAATGATTCCATATAAACCCATCAACATCCGTATTCCGCCAATTTTATCAGCTAACCAACCACCCACTGGTCGGAAAAAGCTGCCTCCAATAACACATATCGTAGTGAAATCCGCCGCTTTAACGGGTGACAATCCAAATTGAGTATTATAAAAAATCGTCAAATAGGTTGCCAGCCCTACGAAGCCGCCAAAAGTGACGCTATACAAAATTGAAAACATCCAACAATCCTTCTGTCTCAGCACATTACGATAATCGCTCAGCTTCTTAGGCGCTGAACGATTAGGACTGTTCTTCGCGAGGATTGAAAAAAGAATCAAAGTTAAACTAATTGGAATCATGGCGATTCCGAACACGATATGCCAATCTCCGTAGTGTTGGGCAATCCTATTTGCAAAAAGGGTTGCGAATATAGTCCCGCTATTGCCAGCTCCGGCAATCCCCATAGCAATTCCTTGATATTGAGGTGGATACCACGAACTGGCCAGTGGAAGAGCTGCAGCAAAGCTGGCTCCTGCTATTCCTAATAACAAAGCAATCATATACATTTCTGTCATTGTGTCTGCAAATAGCCACCCCCAGCCAAGGGGAATGAGGGTCAGCAACAAACCGATCTGTCCAGTAAGCTTAGGCCCTATTCGATCTGTCAGATAACCTAACACAAGTCTTAAGATAGAGCCACCTAATGTAGGGAGTGCTACCAATGTTGCTTTTTGGCTTGCATCCAACTCGAAATCGCCCGCAATAACGACTGCCAACGGACCTAATAACACCCAGACCATGAAACTCATATCGAAGTAAAGAAAAGAACTGAATAATGAGCCCTTGTGTCCACTTTGTAAAAATCCTTTTCCACTTGGCAAAATGCTCTCCCCCTCTAACGTATCGAATTATACAAAGAAAAGACCGACAGACATTACCTGCTGAATAGCAGGACGTCGATCGGCCCCATTGCCGGCAGCAGTCACCCAATTGTGACTACTGCAAATATAAAAGAAAAGATCATACCCAGTTACATCATTGTAATGGATAGTGTTATAAAGCCTTATCATGTCGACACTTCCTTGTGCCGAGTAAGTTTATTATAAAATACGACATCCCTTGTGTCAATATATCTAACATTAAAGTTTGTTTTTTTCTATTATCGACAAATTATGAAAGACCATGATATATTATACGGTATATTTAGTGACATTACATGTTATTTAATTGAATGGAGGTATATCGATGCTCCAATCATTTGTACTCATTCATGAGTTTATTAAGGGACCGTACTCTCACTCTCCCCCTACTGCCTCCCTCCAGAGTCCAGACAATCAAGATCCTATCAGGCACGAGCTTATTCCAGAAACGATACTTATAAATTTGGGCTTCCGCGTCTATTCAGTCACACATCCTGATGAACTGAACTTGCTTATCAAACAGGTGGATGCGGTTATCTTATGGACTGAAGCCGTCGCAGTAGAACGATGGAGAAAGCAGGTGCACTCCCTCAGGGTGATTCCTATCATTTGGTGGTGTGATTCTGTAACCTTCCCCGGTCATGAATGCAAGCTAGATCCAGGTATTGATGGTTTTCTGGGCCCGAGTATGAATTCTCTTGAGATCCATTGCTCGCTCATGATCTCAGTGAATCATTATTTTCAGCGAACGGCTTGGGAGCAGGAACGGGAGCAGCTTCTGTCACGATTAGAGGAACGCAAGTGGATCGATCAAGCCAAACGAATCATAAGCGAGATGAAACGAATCACTGAAGCAGAAGCATATGACTTGCTTCGCAAACAAGCTATGAATGATCGTAAAAGAATTGTCGATGTCGCTACCTCAATTGTAACTGTATATCAACTACTTCAGGAAGAGAACAAAGGAGGGCGGAGAAAATGATAACCTTAATCAAGGAAGTAGGACGCGGTAAACGCGGCGCTCGCGACCTCTCGTATGAAGAAGCCAGTCATGCTGCGGAAAGTATTTTGAATGGAACAGCTACGCCTGTGCAGATTGGGGCTTTTCTCGTTGCGGAGCGAATTAAAATGGAATCTCCAGATGAGCTGTTAGCTTTTATTGACTCGCTTCGAAAACACCGAATCACTCACCCTATCGAGGGGAGTTTGGATTGCGCAGGACCTTATGACGGACGGACTCGTTCGTTTCACTCAAGCTTGCCAACTGCTTTTGTACTGGCCGCTTGCGGACTACCGACAGTCTTACACGCCAGCCCTAGCTTGCCGCCTAAGTGGGGAATCACCCTCATAGATGTGTTGGCGGCACTGAATATTGATGCACAACAATTGCCCAGAACGAATTGGATCAAGAGCGCAGAACGTAGCGGAGTTCTTTTTGTACCAACTGAGGTTTGGTGTCCCCCGCTTGCAGTTCTACGAGACATCCGACAACAATTGGGACTAAGGACCGTCTACAACACGGCCGAGAAGCTATTGCGTTTCGGTGAATCCCCTAATATGGCAGTCGGTGTTTTTCATGGTACAGTATTCGAGAAAGTAACGAAGCTTCTTATGGATTTGGGGGTCAGTAAAGGGATTGTCTCCCAAGGTTCAGAAGGGTCCGAGGATTTGCCTGTGGATAAAAGGACAAGATCCTATATAATTCGTGATGGCAGCAGTGAATTGTTCATCGTCGACCCCGACACTTACGAACTCATGGTTGAGAACCCCGTGCTTGATTGGACCGCACATCTTCAAGCTACAATAGCAATGGCTGTATTAGAAAACGATGCGGAGCTTCCTTTTCTCAATGCCGTTCTATTGAATTGTGCCGTAAGATTGTGGGTTTGCGATCGCTGCAGTTCAATTGAAGAAGGCGTCTACATGGCTCGCCACGCAATAACAGAAGGTTATGCTTTGCAGAAGTTTCGAGAATGGAAGCAGGCCCTTTAAAATATCCATTCAAAGTTATCTTGAAGCGAAAAAGCAGCAGAATTAGCCAAGCGCCGCTCCGTACAACGCCTTTACTTGGGTGGTCGCGGTACAGCTGAGGCTTCAGATGAAACAGTTTCAATCCACGCACCCTATACAGAGTGCGACGACGAGATTTCCGGCGATTACGTGGTGGTCGACAAGTTTCAATCCACACACCCCATACGGAGTGCGAC
>JARBUQ010000014.1 GCA_029239545.1 Paenibacillus sp. | reverse complement strand
AACACGATGCCCGCTTTCATTTGCTCGGGCGTGTACAAGCTTGCCAGCTCCGGAGTCGACATCGAATCCTGTACCTGCCCCTCAATGACCAGATTGCGCAGCAGCACCTGCAGCGGGTACATATCTTTCGTGCGGATGTAAATCAGTGCCGAGAAATACGAGTTCCACTGGCCCACCGCATGGAACAGTGCGATTGTAGCGACAACGGGCATTGAGAGAGGAATAGCGATCCGGGCAAAGATGCCGTATTCGCTGCAGCCGTCTATTTGTGCCGCATCGAATAGCTCCGCGGACAACCCTTGAAAGAACGTTTTCATAATAATAATGTTGAAGGCGCTCAGAGCCCCTGGAATCATGAGTGCCCAGAGTGTATTATCCATATGCAGCGTTCGTACCAGCAAGTAGGCTGGAATCAGCGGGATCGAAAACACGAACGTCAGTACAATGCCTCTTAAGATTAGCTTTCTTGCGGGCATCTGTGAACGGGACAACGAATAAGCGATAGTCGATGTAAAAAAGAGCGCAATCAGCGTCCCCAGCACCGTAATATACACGCTGATCCCGAGCGATCTCCACAGCCGCTGCTGATGAAAGATATAGTCGTATACTTGAAAGTTCAACCCTTTTGGCCAAAAATAAACTTGCTTCGCATTGGCAAATTCCGTTGCGCTCAGCGAGACCGCCAAAAGGTGGATCATCGGAGCCACCATCGCCAGCCCGATGACAGTGAAAAACGTATAATTCAACGTATGGAACAATCTATCCGTTTTGTTCGAAACCATGTCCTGTGCCCACACCCCTAGTAAATGCTTTCGCCCGTCGATTTTCTGCTGATATAATTAAGCCCTGCAATCAAGACGAGGCCGATCGCCGACTTGAATACTCCGATTGCCGTCGTATAACTGAACTGGGCTCCAAGCAAACCGACGCGGTATACGTACGTGTCCACCACTTCACCGACATCACTCACAAGCGGATTCAGAAATGCCAAAATCTGCTCAACATTCGCATCCAGCACATGACCTGCGCGAAGCAGCAACAGCACGACAATCGCCGGCAACAACGAGGGAAGGGTAATGCTCCACATTTGCCGGAATCGTCCGGCTCCGTCCACCATCGCCGCCTCGTACAGATTTGGGTTGATTCCCGCAAGAGCAGCGAGGTAAATAATCATGCCCCAACCGATTTCTTTCCATATGCCGATGGAGACGAGCAATCCGCGAAAATACACCGGTTCCGTGAAATAGTCGATCGCGGTGAAACCAAGCGAGCCTGCAATCCGGTTCACTATGCCGTCATAGTGAAGCAGGTTGAGAAACAATCCACCCACAATAACCCAAGACAAAAAATGCGGAAGATACAATACCGTCTGAAGCGGCTTTTTAAAACGTACAGAGCGGATCTCATTCAGAAACAAAGCCATGATTAATGGAGCTGGGAAGCCAAATACGATCGAATACAGGCTCAGCAGCAGCGTATTGCGCAAAATATGGTAAAACTCCGGATAGGTGAACATATTGATAAAATGTTTAAGGCCGACCCAATTGCTTCCCGTAATTCCCTGAAAAATATTATAGTCCTGGAACACGATCACGTTCCCGACCAAAGGGATATATTTGAACAGCAGCAAATGCAAAATGGCGGGGAGCGCGATTAGAAACAGCGCTCTGGAAGTTTGCGATCTCGATTTGAACAGCATGCTTGCTCCCTCTTCCTTATAATTGGAAGTCCGGTGAAACGACGGCATCGGAGCCATCGTTTCATGGTGAGCACCGGACTTTCGAATGCGATCCAACGTCAACAGCACGCGGCTTCTATTTGCCGTTGAACGACTTGTACCAGGCCGTTGCTTCTTTAATAGCATCGTTGCCGCCGCGGCGCTTCCACTCGCTTGTGAACGTTTCGAACGCTTTGTCCACTTCTTCCTTGCCGGTTACGGCTTTGGCCACCATATCCATGAACAGCGACCCTCCACCCACCGCAAGTTCTGGATGAGTTTGTAGCGTGCTCAAAACAGGCATATGCAGCGAATCGTTTGACATCGCGTTATCGTTGGCTAGTTTCTTCCCTTTGGCAATCAAATCCTTGTGCTGATTAATGGCGATCAATTGCTCGGACAATCGACCGTCTCCTACCGGATTAAGTACAAGCTGATAGATGCTGATCGCGTTTTTATCCGCGTTGACCGCTGCCGCAGAATCCCACTGTACCTTGCCGTCCTTCTCGCTGTAATTGACATCCTTGATGCCGAAGGACAAAAACTTGTCCTTTTCCGGGCTGTCCGACCACGCCCAGTCGAAGTATTTGATAATCTCTTCCGGATGTTCGACCGATGATGGGATGACAAACACATTTTTGATGCCGGTCGATCCGGGGTGTAGGTAGCTTTTACCGTCCGCTCTAGTCGGTCCGCCCAGCATATCGAGCTTGACATTGCTCTGGTTCGGGAACTTGGTGTCTGGATTGAAGGAGGACATGAGGTTTTGTACATCGTGCAGCCACATACCAGCCTTGCCCGTGCTAATATTGTTAAACCAGTCTCCCGATTTGGTCGTGAACACATCGCGATTCATGTAACCTTTGTCGTAAAGAAGCTTGTAGAAAGAGATCGCCTCTTTCATCCTCGGATCGATCACGTCGGGCGTCATCTGTCCGTCCTTGTATGTCCAGACGCCCGGAAACACGCCGAAATGGCCGAAAAACGCTTCGCTGTACCCGAGGTTTTCCCTGGCATAGAACGGAATTTCATCGTTCGGATCGCCGTTGCCATTCATGTCGTTTTGCTTGACCTTTTCGAAGTAAGCAAGAAAGTCATCCAGGCTTTTCGGCGCCTTCATGCCCAGCTTGTCCAGCCAATCTTGGCGTATATATATAACACGCGAGGAAGGATAGGTAGCGGAGAAGGAGGGAATACCGTATATTTTCCCGTTCTTGCTTACGCTCGGGCTTTTCCACGCTTCCTCGGGAATATGCTTCTTAAGATTGGGTCCGTATTTGTCGATCAATGGACCAAGCTCGGTAAAAATGCCGTTCTCCACCGCATTGGCATGGCTCGAGCTATCGATCGATCCGGTAAATATGACATCCGGCAGTTGGCCGGACGCAAACCGCAACGTTAGCTGCTGGCCATAGTTGTTATGATCGAGAAATTCATACTTCAGCGAGTAACCAGAAAGCTTGGAAAGCTCTTGCACATACTTGTCACCTGGCCGCATTTCCTTGGCATAAGCATTCTGGAGATCGCTCATTAGAAACGAGATTTCCTTTGGCTTCCCCGTGGCTGCAGTGCCGTCCGGCGAGTTCTGCGGCTCCTTCGACCCACCGCACCCTGCCAGCATGGATACTGCGGCTAACGCCGCTACCGTCCCCGCGGCCATTAGCCGCCTCATACGTTTTGTTCGCATTTCGAATATTCCCCCTTGTTCGTCCTGACTCTGAAAGCTATTTGTTTTTGGGCAGCGCTGTCGCTCAACTTAAAGTACTTCAGGTCAGCCTTTATGTTAAAGGATACCGTACTGCTTGAATATGGTTTTTGCTGTTCGAGGGCGGGGTTTCATGGGAAATCCTGAAGCGCTTTCAGTTTCTTCAAGGAATGGACGGGGTTTTGACGAATAGTATTGACAAGCCTGACGCATCGTTGGAGAAGGAGATACGTATACATGAGCAACCTGTACTCCCGTTTATCGATTCACACCAAGCTCGTCGTTTTGGTGCTGTTGTTCATTTGCATCCCGCTGGCTGTTTTCGGCACGCTCTGGTATGACAAATCTACAGCGGCGATGGAGAAGAGCGCGATCCATTACAGCACGAAAATGATTGAGCAAATTAATGACAGATTGGACAACTATTTCACCGACCTGCAAAATGCCACTTTCCCGCTGGCTGTCCACCCTCTCATCCAAAGCTTTCTGAAGGTCGACACGATGGATACGTACGATGAGTACATCCTGCTGCAGCGAATTTCCAACGAAATATTCCCGAGTTTGCTGTATGGCCGTTCCGATCTGTACGGCGTTTCCATCATCTCGGCCAATGGGACCGTAGCAACAACATTTCAGAAAAACGCGGCAACGGAAGCTTACCGACTGTACCAAAACTTCCCGTTCGATAAAAACAATTTTAAGATTATGGGAATTCGCTGGATTGACTCGACTCCGGTATTGTCCGTCGCCCGCCGGTTTATCGACATGTCGGATTATAAAACGAGCGGAATGCTTGTTATCGATCTCAAGTATAGCGCCATTTCGGACATTTTGGACAATGGAACGCTTAGTCCGACCAACTTCATCTGGGCGATGAACGCTCAGGGAGATATCGTCTATCATCCAGAGGCTGCCAAGTGGGGTAAGCAGGCACCGGGATTGCTTCCCGCTGCTATTTCCAACGAGCGAAGCAGACATTTTATCGACAGCTCCTCCGGAACGGACAAATTGCTTGTATACAATTCTTCACCGGTTTCGGACTGGACCCTGCTGTTTGAGGTGCCGCTGGAAGAACTGACTGGCGACTTCTCCCGGCTGCGCAATGCGACAGTTGCGATCGGACTTCTCCTGATCGTGCTGGCGGTTGCGATTATCGGCAGCTTTACGGTTTCCATCACCGGTTCCCTGCTGTTGCTCAAGAAACTGCTGAACCGCGCGGAGCACGGCGATCTGAACGTCCGGGCCCCCGATGGGAAATCCGGGGAAATCGGCAGCCTCAACGGAAGCTTCAACAGTATGGTGTCGGAGCTGAAGCGGCTGATCGAAGTGGTGCATTTTGCCGAACTGAAGGAGAAGCAGTTGACGATCAAGCAGATGGAATCGATGCTGCTAGCGCTGCAGACGCAAATAACGCCCCATTTTCTGTACAACGCCCTGGAGGCGGTCAACAGCCGCGCCCTGGAGGCGGAGGCCGAAGACGTCAGCCATATGATCGCTGCTATAGCGGGCATGTTCCGCTACAGCACTGGCGACCCGCACAAAATCGTGACGTTGCGGGATGAAATGAATCACGTCTCGCTATACTTGAACATTCAGAAGGAACGCTATCCCCACCTGGAACCGGACATTCGTATCCGCGAAACGGAGCTTTCCGCCGTCGACGCCGTCCGGCTCACGGTGCAGCCAATCGTTGAGAACGCCTATTCGCGAGGCTACGAAGAACATCGGATGAAGCCCGGCTACGTTGGAATATTCGGCGAGGTCAGGGACGGCCTGTACGTGCTGACGGTTGTTGATAAAGGAAAAGGAATGCCTTCCGACACGATGAGCGCCTACAACCGGATGTTTACGACAATGACGATTGAAGACATGGCGAAGGAAAACCGCTCCGAAGGAAAGAGCATCGGCTTGTGGAACGTCCACACCCGGCTAAGGTTGACTTTCGGAGAGCCTTACGGGCTGCTGATTCGGCGCTCGGATTTCAGCGGTACGGAAGTGGAAATCAGACTACCTTGGAGGCAGGAGCATGTATAAAGTATTACTGATTGATGATGAAGAGACGGTCAAACGAAGCCTGCGGAAAATTATTGAGAGAAAGGCTGCGGGCTTTGCCGTTATAGGCGAGGCAGAGGATGGGAAGCAGGGACTGCAGCTTATCGACGAGTTGCAACCCGATCTGGTCATCACCGATATTCGCATGCCGGTCATGGACGGCTTAGAGCTGGCTCAGGCATTGCGGGAACAAGGAGATGTGACGGAGCTCATCATCGTATCGGGCTACGATCAATTCCAGTATGCGCAGCAGGCGCTGCGCTTGGGTGTCGTCGATTATTTACTGAAGCCTTTGGTCGCGGCAGATGTTGTCGCGGCCCTCAACCGGACCGGCGACAAGGTGCGTCGTGTCCGGAAGGATGTGCTGGAGATCAACGAATGGCTGATCGCACAACAGAAGCAGATCAGCCAATTGGCCCATGCCGTATGGATGCTGCACGAGGAGAGGTCAATCGAGCTGTTGGATGAACTGGAGAGTAGTCTTCCGCCCTGTCTTGGAGCCTTGGGCCAATCCAGTTCGTACTTTTCCCCGCTGCTAATGACTCTCCACTCCCAATTGGCCCATCTCGCCGAAAGTCAGTGGGAGCCCGTTCGTGCAGAAGCAGCATTGCCGGAACACGCAAACTGGGCAAGACTAGAGCACCATGTGCGCGAATTGATCGGAAAATTCCGGAAAATACGCAACTTCGGTGTGCATTATCTGGTCATGAAAGCCGCGGATTACATGGAGAAACGCTATTCGGAAGAGAGCTTATCGTTGCCGGAAATCGCCGCTTATGTCGGCATGTCGCCTTCCCATTTCAGCAAATGCTTCAAGTCTGAGCTGGGCACCAGCTACACGCAATATTTGACGGAGCTGCGGATGAAGCAAGCGGTACGGATGCTGCAAGACCCTGCCGCGAAAGTCTACGAGGTCGCACAAAGCGTCGGCTACAGCGATTATTCGCATTTTACGAAGCTGTTCAAGAAGAAGTACGGCTTTTCCCCTGGCCAAGTAAGAGGCAGGCAAGGACGACTGGAAGAGCAGTAACGCCTTCCGCTTAGCGCTTATAGTGCGGCAATTCTGCATCGCGCACAGTTCCCGGGGGTGGTAAGGCAAGTGCGAGTTGCAGTCAACCACACGGCGGCCCTACGCCAAAAAGCGCTTGGTCACCCAAGCGCTTTAGCCCGTCATGTTGTTAATGTCTCAAGACAGCGGGTAGCTGCAATGCGGAGTGAAACGAGCAGTTCCACTCATGAATCGTTAGCTTGCCTTTTCTTGGCATCAATGTGGTTAAGTTTCCTACCCCCGCCAGCTTACAATAATACCGGCCGTTTCCGTTTCAAGCGCCGCTACCGCGTATGCGCTGATCAGCCCCTGCTGCAGCAAGGCCGGTGCCTGTATATAGGCAACGAAATCCTCCAAATATGCGATGGCCTGCTCCTGTGCTTCCTGGAGCTGCAATAGGCGCACGATTCCAATCCGGTAACTCAGCTGTTGGCCCAGCATGGCATGAATATCACCGCTTGCCAGCAAATTTGCGCCAAGTTCCTCCAAATCTCTCAGTGCCAGCAACGGATCCCGAGTCTGGGTCCCGACATCAAACGAATAGTTTGCCGATGCCGTGTTTCCCGCATTATCTGCTGCGCTGACCTGGACCGTTATCGTGCCGCCGGCAACATCGAAAAGATCCAGTGGTGCTCCTTCCGTATAAGCTGCCCCGTTAACGGCAATCACAGTTCCGACAACTCCCGAATGCCCGTCACTGGCGTATACGCTGAACGAAACTGATTGCAAGCCGGACAAATCGATGGGATCAGCAACCGGGCTTCCATTGGCAAGCAGTGTAATCGTGGGAGCTGTCCGATCGATTCGCAAATCCAGCGTTTTAGCCGGCTCCTTGCCCCATTCTCCGTAGTCCGCTCTGTAATAGAGCGTGTAAAGCCCGCTTGACGACAAGACCAGCGGTGGAGCGTAAACCGCCCATGTAACTCCGCCATCCAGGCTGTACTCTATTTGCTTCACCTTAGCAGCATCTCCTTGCACTTCGATGGAGACGGCGGCGTCTCCGGTTAGCCAGCCGTTCGTCTCCGAGCCGGCCGCGAACGCAGTGGTAGAGGGCAAAGCCTGTTCTTCCATTGTGGTGAATGGAATATAAAAGGACTGTCCTGCGGCCACATCGTACGTGTAGCCTTGCGAAAAATCGTCCGCGTCGACAAACGCGCGTACGAGAGTGGCGTCTCCGAGCTGCAGTCGGAACATGTTGCCGCCAAGTGAAGTCGCTCCCCTGATTTCATAAGCAGCGTTGCGGATTCCATCATTCCGCACATAAATCCATTTGCCTAGAAGCATCTCCGCCTCGGTTCCTGGCAGCGAAAACTCGACATCAAGATGATTTTGTAGGGCAGGCTCCTTCGTAAAGTCGACGATCGTTCCTTCCAGTCTGGCCACAGCGGCGACAGGCGCGGATTGCAGAGGTATGATATAAGACCCATCGTGAACATAGCTGTACACCCTCTGTCCCTGCTTTTCCGCATACACGCCGAAAAATCCTTTAAACTCATACTTGTCATCGATCGTGTATTCCACACTAGGATCAAGCGCATTGACGATATAATCGGTCCGGCCGTCCTCCAGTACAACTTTCACCGCTCTGACGCTAATATCGTCCGCTTCGTCGATGAGCACCCCGTCGCGCTTTACAGGTACAGCCTCGACAGACTGAATGAATCGCGTTCCCTTGTACGGTTCCAGCACGGAAGTAAACGCGCTTTGCAAGTTTTGGCCTTGCCGGTGTGCCAGCATATAAGTTAGCGAGGCCGGATTGCCGGGCTTGTTTTGCGGTGGTACGCCTTCGGCTAGCGCCACCGATTCCATCTCCCCGAGCATCGTTAACCTCAGATGCACATCTGTCGGCGCATTGGCGCCACCGCCCAGTACATTCCAAGTATCCTTCGCCTTCCAGTCCACGCTGAAACTCCCGCCAGGGGCATTATCCCGACGTACCTGTTTCAAATAATGAAACCCGCTGTCCGTATAGCTGCCGATTGAGCAGCCCGGACATTCGCCGTACTCCACTGTCTCTCCCGCATACGTCCCAGTCGGCTGAGGCGTCAGATTCAAGTTTGCCGTTGTGACCTGGGCATCCGGCCCATGGAAGCTGAAATGATGGTCGCTTCCGCCATTGACCCGGAAAAAATCAACCATGTACGAGTTTGCTTCGTCTGCCCGAATCATAGCGGTCGAGCGCCGGTAAAGATCTGTGCCTGGATATACTCGTGGCGCCTCAACATCGATCAGCTTCACCTGCCCGCTATCGTCGAAGTGAAGTGGAGTTGCTACCCACTGGCTGCGCTGCTTGGTTTGATCCACAACGACAGTGTTATGACTCACCGTGTTATTGACCCACTGGTGGCGATGAGGATCTTCATCGTTAGCAAATTCCGGGTACCCGAGATCCGGCGCAAGATCCAATCCGAACGCATGCAAGCCCAGATTGAGCGTATCCCGATGCCCGTGGTAAACGCTCCGGCCGTAATACATCCACAGATCTCGCAGCGTATTTTCCGCCGTCAACTGTTCGTCGCGCATTTGTATGGCAGCTTCGTTCAGCAGGAATAAATCCCGCACGCCCATCTTGTAATTGCTGGCGGAGGCATGCTTTCCAATGCCTTCAAATGTAATCGTATGGCTCCCTTCCGTCAGAAATAAGGTCGTAATCGTTTCCGGTTCTGTGGTGTTACCTCCATAAAAGTCCAACTGGCCTGCCGCAACTCCATCTACCGAAATACGGTAAGTCCCATAAGACGACGCTTTGAACGGCAAAATTGCTAGTTCATACTCGTCTGCTGCAGCCACTTCAAATGAAAACGACAATGTCTCTCCCGGCTGGGTCGCTTCAAATTGAACGGTTCCCGAGTCGGCAAACAGTTTGACGTTCGCGCTCTGATGAACGATATTCAGTGAAGGAAACTTGTACACAAGACCAAACGAGCTTGCCGGACTAGTACCATCCCGCAATGCGCCGAAACCGTAGCCGGTCATATTCATACTCGGAAGGTTCAGGGGTCCGTGCTCGGCGATTACATTCATGATTTCCACGGCCACGCTTTCCGGGGTGGAGGACCAGATGTCGCCGTGAAGCCCTTCCACGCTGTTGTTGTTCAACAAGTATGCCATTTGTGCGAAAACAGGATCGGCAAACTTCTCGAACGCTTTCACCATCGTATCCAGCTTCACTTCTCTGGCGGGATTTCCGGTTTTTCCGTAATCGCCAATCGTCGGCGTGTATATTTCGCTGAGCAGCAGCGGATACAAACCGGAAAACAGCTTGCGGAACTTGACGTTCTGATACAGATCGGCAACCGGATACAAATCATATCCTTCCAGCACTTCCGCCGCATCGATGAAATGATCCAGCCATAACCGGTTGTAGCCCGGCGCTCCTTCATTTCCGTTGCCGTCCCGGTCCACGAGATTGACCAACGATTGCAAAATGCCGCCACCGGTCATGAGCCTCGGCGAGGTCGGAATCGTCCACTCTCCCAACGTTGTGCCGCTGCCGGACGGCCTGTTGTTCCACTTAATGGTCGCTTCCGACCAGTTGTCGTCCTCGATCCATTCCGCCTTGTTCGTCATGCCACTAACGGTCATGTTGGATACGAGACGAAGCCTGGCAGTCGCTTGCTCGATCTCCCCGTTGATGCCGGACAAATCGAACCTGAAATATGATTCGCGCGTATTCCCCACACCGGCCCCGGCGTTTCGGATATACAGCCAACTCGATGCTCCGAAGTTTTGCCCGGCATAGCTTCCGCCTCGAACATACGAGTCCGCTTCGGCATTCACAATCTCGGTCCGGCCATCGGTCAGTCGGAGCGCAAGCTGCGGCCGAAGCGTCACATCCGATGCCTCCCGGGAGTGATATGTGGGGCCACTTGAGTGGGCAACCGGATCGAAAACGCGGAACGATAATTTCTGGTCTCCTTGCGCTTCGGATCGTACGCGGGCAGTAGCGTCAAATTCGACCCACAAGCCGCCTGTCGAAGTCGGCCCTCCCGACTGCATCACGTAATCGAGCCATTGCTGCGTCTCCGGTAGCGAGTCCAGCACGACAGCCGCCATGGACAGAGCACTTTGATGCATCCCGGTATTTCCGTAAATTTGCATCCCTTTAAAGGCCGGGAACACTTCCCTGACGATTCCGTCTTCGATATTTTTGCGGATCGCATCGGCAGTATTTTTCGGGTTGTCCAGGTCAAACTGCTGTGCCTTGGCGCTTAGAAAAGCGATCAACGATGGATCGTCCAGGGCCGTAAAGAAAGCATCGTAGGCGCTTAAAAAGTCCTTGACCAAAATCGCTTCCCAAATCGAACCAACCGCCTTGCCAAGCCCGGTTCCTTTGTGGGAATTGCTGTACTTGTTCAGATCGTATCGGTTAAGCACCAGATCGGGATACACATCGGCAATCCGGTCCAGCAAAATACCCCCGCCCCTCGCATAACGAATGTCCCCGGTATACAAATAGGCGTCTCGAAAGGCACGGATAGCATCCTCGATCAACGCTTTTCCTTGTCCATACCAAACGAAATATCCAACGTAGTGAGCGACAAAAGTCCACGTATTCCCGTTCTCGTCTACCCAGCCTGAGCCGTTGTCGACGCCCCAAGTTGGGCCCTTCTCGGGATACAGCTCGTTGACCAGATAAGCCGGATCCGCCAGATTAGGGTCAAAAATGCCGTGTGCATTCAAACCGCTCTCATAATAAGACTGAAAATCGTTCGTTGGAAACTTGTAGCCGCTGCTCGGATCGACAATTTTCCATGGCTCGTTCAGCGGATCGGCGGTCCACGGATGGCTGCCATACTGATAAATATCCATCCCGGTCACTGGGCTGCCCAGTTTCAGATTGGCGCTTGTGCTGCGCGGCAGTGATTGTGGAGGGACAACGTTCCATAAAAAATTGTGCCCTTCGGCCAAATAACGCTCTGCCTTGGCAACTGCCGCGTCCTTCAAAGTTTTGGCCCAGCTGTAATTTTGTACGTTCTGCCGGGCGGCCTGCACCTTGTCAGGCGTATAGATCGTACTTCTAGTCTTGTTAGCGCCAATTGGTTGCGGATCTGCATAGGCTCGTGGATAGCCGATGGCCGCTCCGCCAACAATGATGCAGACGAGCAGTAACCAGATTGCGTTTTTTTGCAACACGCATTCATTCCCCCTTATGCGGCCGCCTGAAGGCGACCAACTTAATACGCTTTTGGCACCGCGCGGTGTAGCGATGCATGAAGGCAACAGCCTCCCAGCGGTTCCCGCGATTCCTGCTTCGGCGACGCTCAGCTGTCCCGGAGGCTAGCACTCCGTTCCAACATGTACTATACTAAGGAACCCTTCCGGAAATGAGTATGGCTTTTTATGTTCAACTGCGTGTTTTAATGGTTTTTTTTGAAGCGCTTTCAAGTTTTATTAGTGAATCAGAAATGGTATACTGTATTCCAGAGACTCGGTGAGCGCGGCCGGGTCTTGTAATTTTGTATTACAAAGCATTACAGGACAAATTGTTACAAATAATCGTCGATTGTTACAAATAATCGACAACCGCCTCGTTTTCTTTTGAAATTAATTGTCGAACAGGTATAATAAAGTTGAAGGAATTTAAGGCCAGTGAAGTGGAATGAACTTCACACAAATTTAGGGGGTAACCATGTACACGGACAATTGTAAAATTTTTAGTGGATCGTCCAATCCGAAACTTGCGGAGGCCATTTGTACTGAACTAGGTGTGCCTCTGGGCAAGATTAAGCTTTCCCGCTTCAAGTGCGGGGAAATTTACTGCCATTTTGAGGAGACGATCCGTAATTGCGACGTGTTCTTGGTGCAGACGTTCTCTCACTCTGTCAACGATCATCTGATGGAGCTGTTGATTATGATGGATGCAGCCAAACGTGCCTCTGCCAGAACGATTAACGTGATCATGCCGTATTACGGTTATTCACGACAAGAGCGTAAGGCATCGCCTCGTGAACCGATTTCCGCCAAGCTGGTTGCTGATTTGCTGACAGCTGCCGGAGCAAGCAGCATTATGACTGTGGACCTCCATGCACCTGCTATTCAAGGCTTTTTCAACATTCCAGTGAACCACTTAACGGCCACAGATATGATTAGTGACTATATTCAGAGCAAGAACATTCCTAACCCTGTAGTCGTGTCCCCGGATGCGGGCCGGGCTACAACTGCGGAGAATCTTGCCAACATCCTGAACGCGCCCTTCGCGATCATGATTAAGAAGCGTCTAGCGCATAACGAAGCTACAATTACCCATGTTATCGGGGACGTTGAAGGCCGCACTCCCATTATTATTGAGGATTTGATTGATACCGGAGGCACCATTGTTAAAGTTGTAGAAGGTCTTAAGGAACGCGGTGCGGAAGATGCCTATGTGTGTGCGACACATCCAGTGTTTACAGACCCGGCCATCATCCGATTGGATCACCCGAACATCCGGGAGGTCATTATTACAGACTCCATTGCTCTGCCGGAATCGGCAAGCGGACGCTTCAAGGTACTCTCGCTTGCGCACCTGTTCGCTGATGCGATCCGGATTATCATGCAGGGTGGTTCTATCAGCACTTTGTTCAAATATGGCGGTGTTTAATCAGCGCTCAGCAGTCCATTCCCTGTAGGTTATCACGATAAACTGTGGTATACTTGGGTGAAGTACGTCACTGGAGGTGTCATCAACTATGGCGAAGAAAAAGCCTGTGGCCGAAGTGAAGCCGCGCAACGTCATCTCGATCCAGATGGATGCCACTTTCTTTTTCCAGAGAGCAGTCCAATCCTTGGAGCGACACCACTACGACAAAGCCTTGAAGTATTTTCGCAAGGCTGTGGACTATGAACCTGAGAATCCCGTTAATCATTGCAATTTAGCCGGTGTTCTCTCGGAGACCGGTGACTTCGAAGAATCGAACCGGATTTTAACCCATATAGTGGAACAGATTGATCCGACAATGACGGAGTGTTACTTCTATTTGGCTAATAATTATGCCAATTTGGAAGACTATGAACGAGCAGAAGAGGCGCTTATTCATTATTTGGAGCACGACCCGAACGGTCATTATCTGGAAGAAGCCGAGGAAATGATGGAGCTGCTCACTTATGAGCTGGACCGTCCCACTCGGCTGACTTCAATTAAGAGCCGCGAAGGTATGTTTGAGCATGATCGTGCAAGGGCGCTGCTGGAGGAAGGCAAGTTCTCAGAGGCGGTTCGGATTCTCGAGAAACTTGTAGAGAACACGCCGGACTTCCTGGCGGCCAGGAATAATCTGGCTCTTGCCTATTATTACATGGGCTTGTTCGACAAGTCGATGGCGACGATTCGACAAGTGCTGGAGATTGATCCTGGCAACCTGCACGCTTTATGCAACGTAGCTATTTTCTACCAGCATAACGGAGACAAGGAGAACTTGCAGCCTTTGCTCATGCAGCTTCGCAAGACGTTTCCGCTGCATCACGATCATGTGTTCAAGCTGGCAACGACGATGGGCATCCTGTCCGAGCATGAGACCGCCTACCGGTTATTCCGGAGGCTGCTGAAGAGCGTGGAGTCCGGACTCGATCCTTGTTTGTATCACTATACCGCTGTAGCGGCTTATCATATTGGACGTTATAATGAGGCGGAGAAGCTGTGGAAGGTCGTAGAGAAGCTCGATCCGGGGACGGAGGTAGCTCCCTTTTACCTGAAGCAGGTTCAGGAAGTAAGAGCGGGTCAGAAGAAACCGATCAGCTACCACTACCATTTGCCTTTTGAGGAACAGTTCCGTGTATTGGAAACAGCTGAGGATGGGATTCCTGATCATTTGAGAAGAGATCCGCTTGTTCGTTCATCCTTCTTCTGGGCATTACGACATGGCGATGCTGAGACTAAGCTGCAAGTGATTCAGGCTTTTGGCATTATCGCCGACAATGAGGTGGAAGACGCTCTAAGGGAATTCCTGATGGATCCCAAGGAAGACGAGTATTTGAAGAAGGTTGCTATGTTCGTGCTTCGCAGCATGCGTGCCAAGGAGCCGATCCAAGTGCACATGGAGGGCAAACAGACAGCTGTCCAGTCTATTCCGTGGTCACCTAATCTGCCAACCTGGAAGGAACAGTGGCAAGCTGTTATGGATCGTGCGCTTCAGATGATGGAGAAGCGTTATGATATGATTCAACAGCATGACCTCGAGACACTCTGGGTGGAATTCCTGACTCGGATGTATCCGAGTGTACCTAAGATTACCAAGATTGACGGATGGGCAGCAGCTTTGGAGTATTTAACGGCCAAGATGCACCGTCGTCAGATCTCATATAATGAAGTCGCGGCGCGGTACGGGGTTTCGACAACGACTGTGAGCAAATACGTGAAAGTGATTGATGATGCGTGCGGACTGAAGGCTAAGATGGCCGAAATTCTGCCTAAGCTGACACGCTCGGAGCAGCGCTGAATAGATCAGGAGGAGAGAAACGAATGACCACTTATCAATCTATTGTAGTCGGTACGGGGCCTGCGGGTTTGACGGCGGCTATTTATCTGGCCCGTGCCAATCTCAAGCCCCTTGTTATAGAAGGGCCTGAGCCAGGCGGACAATTAACCACAACTACAGAAGTGGAGAACTTCCCTGGATTTCCGGATGGCATCATGGGTCCGGAACTTATGGATAATATGCGCAAGCAAGCAGAACGGTTCGGAGCTGAATTCCGTACGGGCTGGATTAATGAAGTGGATCTCTCTAAGCGTCCATTTACCCTGAAGCTTGAAGGCGGGCATATTCTGACAGCGGAGACGCTCATTATTTCCACCGGAGCATCTGCGAAGCTGCTCGGGATAGAAGGCGAGAAGACGAACATGGGGCGCGGTGTGAGCACATGTGCAACATGTGACGGCTTCTTCTTCAGAGGTAAGAGAATCATCGTAGTAGGCGGCGGAGATTCGGCTATGGAGGAAGCAAACTTCCTGACACGGTTCGGAACAGAAGTGCGTTTGGTGCATAGACGTGAGGAATTGCGAGCATCAAAGATTATGCAAGATCGTGCACGCGACAACGAGAAAATCAAGTGGAGCCTCAATAGCACGCCTCTGGAGGTTGTGGCTGGAGATCGCGGCGTAACCGGCTTGAAGGTACGCAACAATGTGACAGGACTAGAGGAAGTGCTCGAAACCGACGGAATCTTCGTGGCGATTGGGCATACCCCTAATACCGGGTTCTTGAATGGTCAGCTGGAAACCGATGAAACAGGTTATTTGATTGTGAAGCCTGGTACATCGGAGACCAATATCCCAGGCGTATTCGCTTGTGGAGACGTACAGGACCATAAGTATCGCCAAGCGATTACGGCGGCAGGAAGCGGCTGTATGGCTGCTCTGGACTGCGAGAAGTTCCTGGAAGGTCAAGCCGTTCATGACTGGAGTCAGTCGCTGAATCAATAATAGACATCATTGCCGGATGCATGGACTTCAGGTCCCGAATGATTCGGTTATAGGATCCCCTTCGGCAATAGGCTGGCGGGGATTCCTCTGTTTGGCGCGACCTGCCGTTCGCTTGACCTTAAGATGGGGTTGGCTTATAGTTGGAACAGAAGCATATCTATTTCATATTATTTCGAGGTGACAAAGGAATGTCGGAAAAGATTTATATCGGCGTGGACTTGGGTGGAACGAGTGTAAAGGTGGGTATTTGTAATGAAGAAGGCAAATTACTCCATACCTTCGAGGGACCGACTGGGGCTGAAGAAGGTGCTCAAGCCGTGCTTGATCGAATCGCTCAATATGTGAAGCAGATTGTGTCTGATTCTTCGTATAGCTGGGAACAAGTTGCAGGAGTCGGTGCTGGTATAGCTGGTTTTATTGATTTGGCACAAGGTATTGTGATTGAATCTGTCAATCTGAAGTGGCATAATGTTGAGATTACCAAGGAGCTGAATGCACGTCTGAATTTGCCGGTTAAGGTAAATAACGATGCGAATGTGGCTGCGCTGGGTGAGGCATGGAGCGGAGCAGGCAAGGGAGTTCAGCATTTGATTTGCTTCACATTAGGCACAGGTGTCGGTGGAGGCATTATTATAAATGGCAAGATTATCGAGGGCTTCCGGGGTATGGCAGCGGAGCTTGGACATATGAAAGTAGTTCCGGACCTGGAAGCGATTCAATGCGGGTGCGGACAAATGGGCTGTGTCGAAACCGTGTCCTCAGCGACAGGTATTATTCGTATGGCCAAAGATGCCGTTGGACGCGGTGAGCCGACTACCCTGTCTGAGCTCGAATCGATCTCGGCTAAGGATGTATTCGATGCCGCTAAGGATGGGGACGAAGTGGCGATACGTATTGTGAAACGAGCTGCTTATTACTTGGCGAAAGCTATGGCCGCGGTAGCAGTCGTATTGAATCCGCAGCGCTTTATTGTTGGTGGCGGGGTTTCAAGGGCAGGAGATATTTTGTTCGATGAAATCCGGAAGGTGTATAAGCAGTATGTTCCTGCCGTCTTTGTTGATGGTGTGGACATCGTACCGGCCCAACTGGGGAATGACGCCGGGATTGTTGGTGCAGCGGGGTTGAATCTGAACTAATATTGCGAAGGGAATCCTCCGCAAGTTAACCTCATAGGAGGTGGAAAGTCATGGTTCTTTCGGAAGAGGGAAGCTCAGCGGCCAAGCTCGTTATCATTACAGGGATGTCCGGGGCTGGCAAGACGATTGCGGTGCAAAGCTTGGAAGATTTAGGTTTTTTCTGTGTAGATAATTTGCCTCCGGTATTGATTCCGAAGTTCGCAGAGCTGATCGATCAATCCAAGGGACGTATCGGCAAGGTTGCTTTGGTGATTGACCTGCGGGGCAGGGAATTTTTCACATCCTTGTCCGAATCGCTTCGAGTGATCCAGGATAATTATACGATTACTTACGAAATCCTGTTCCTGGATGCAACGGATGGATTGCTCGTTCAACGGTACAAAGAAAGCCGCCGCCGACATCCGCTGGCGCCGGAAGGCTTGCCGCTCGATGGAATTCATCTGGAGCGTAAGCTGCTCGAAGAGCTGAAGGGTATGGCGACTCAGGTGATCGATACGAGCAATCTGAAGCCTGCTGAATTGAAGGAACGGATTATAGATCGATTTACGAATATTGGCCGATCGGGGATTTCTGTGAATGTAATCTCCTTCGGCTTCAAATATGGCATTCCGATCGATGCAGATTTGATCTTTGATGTGCGATTCCTGCCTAATCCACATTATGTGGAGCATCTAAGGCCGAATACCGGCATGGATCAGGATGTATACGATTATGTAATGAAATGGTCAGAAACCCAGCAGTTTCTAACGAAGCTGATGGATATGCTGCAATTCCTGATTCCGCAGTATGCGAAAGAAGGCAAGAGCCAGGTGGTTGTCGGTATAGGCTGTACCGGAGGCAAGCATCGTTCAGTAGCCATTGCCGAATACCTAGGCAAGCGTATGGGAGCGAGCGAGACGGAGACGGTTCGTGTGAGTCACCGTGACGCTGATCGCGATCGCCGACCTGAGGTGAGCCGATGACCGATGTGAGCTCAAGCAGCGAGAAGCCGCGGATTGTCGTCATAGGAGGCGGTACTGGGCTCTCTGTCATGCTGCGTGGCTTGAAGGAAAAGCCGCTGGACATTACAGCCATCGTCACGGTAGCCGACGATGGGGGGAGCTCCGGCATTCTGCGCACGGAGCTGCAGATCCCGCCTCCGGGAGATATTCGCAATGTGCTCATCTCCCTCGCCGATGTAGAGCCTTTGCTGGCGCAGATGCTCCAGCATCGATTCAGCGCCGGCTCCGCCTTGGCCGGGCATAGCCTCGGCAACCTCATCTTAGCCGCGATGAAGGATATCACCGGGGACTTCGTCACCGGTGTGAAGGAGATGAGCCGCGTCTTCGCCGTCCGCGGCCGGGTGCTTCCAGCGAGCGATCAGCAGATCGTCCTGAAGGCCGAGATGGCGGATGGCACGATTATTGAGGGAGAGTCCAATATTCCCAAAGCCGGCGGCAAGATCAAGCGTGTATTCATTGAACCGCCTGATGTATCCGCGCTTGGCGAAGCGGCTGATGCGATTCGTGAAGCAGACGCAATCCTGATCGGACCAGGCAGCTTATTTACAAGCATCCTGCCGAATTTGCTTGTTCAGGATCTGGCGGATGCGATCGTGAACAGCGAGGCTGTCAAGATCTTCGTATGTAACGTCATGACCCAACCTGGGGAAACAGACGGGTATTCAGTCAGCGATCATTTGCAAGCTATATATGAGCATATTGGGCATCATTTATTCGATTATGTCATAGTGAATAATGGGGAGATTCCTCCTCAAGTGCAAGATAAATATGCAGAAAAAGGGGCAAGAGCCGTCCATCTGGACTTGGATGAAGTGACCAAGCGCGGATATAAGGTGATTGCCGACCGCCTGGTATTATTCCGTACTTATCTGCGGCATGATGCCGAGCGATTAAGCCATCATATTTATCAACTGGTTGAAAGTTGGATGGTAAGAAAGAGGTGATTTCCGTTGTCCTTTGCAGCCCAAACCAAGAAAGAGCTGACCCTGATCGAAGCTGATGCATGCTGCGAACGGGCTGAACTAGCGGCCTTGATCCGCATGAACGGCTCCGTACAGCTGACGAATCAGCGGATCGTCTTGGATGTCTCAACGGAGAATGCGGCTATTGCCAGACGGATTTACTCCCTGATCAAGAAAATGTACAGCATTCATACCGAGTTGTTAGTACGTAAGAAAATGCGGTTGAAAAAAAATAATGTGTACATCGTGCGCCTTCCCGGCCAAGTGCAAGAAATTTTGGCTGATCTATATATCGTCTCCGAGGGCTTTCAGTTCACCGCAGGGATCGACAAACGGATCGTGAAGGGGAGCTGCTGCAGAAAAGCGTATCTGCGCGGTGCTTTCATGGCTGGCGGCTCGGTCAACAATCCTGAGGGCTCCTCTTATCATTTGGAGATTGCCTCTATGTATGAGGAGCATTGCCAATCCTTATGTCAATTAGCGAATCGCTATGATCTGAATGCGCGCTGTATTGAGCGCAAGAAGGGCTTTGTCCTGTACGTGAAGGAAGGGGAGAGGATTATACAGTTTCTGAGCCTGATCGGCGCGCACCAAGCGCTGCTGAGGTTCGAGGATGTCCGAATCATGAAGGATATGCGTAACTCCGTCAACCGAATTGTGAACTGCGAGACCGCCAATTTGAATAAGACGATCGGTGCAGCCGTAAGGCAGATTGATAACATCCGATTGCTCCAAAAAACGATTGGTTTGGAGAACTTGCCGGATAAGCTGCGTGAGGTTGCTGAGGTCAGACTGCAGCATTCGGATATGAATTTGAAGGAAGTCGGCGAGATGCTGAAAGGCAGCGTAAGCAAGTCCGGAGTCAACCACAGACTACGTAAGTTGGATGAGTTAGCGGAAAAAGTAAGAAATTCTCAAGTTGATCCGAAAGTGCCAACGTTTTCTTTTACAGATTCATGAAAAATGGTATAATGAAATAATAAAGAAACCGTCAGAGCGTTTGAATAAAGTGATGGATGTAGGGGGTATATGCGAAAATGACAAGACGACCAGCAGTCGTTAAACTCAGAACTGGGCTTCACGCTAGGCCGGCAGCATTATTCGTGCAAGAGGCGAATAAGTTCTCTTCTGAGATTTTCGTGGAGAAAGACGATAAGAAGGTAAATGCGAAGAGTATTATGGGCATTATGAGCTTGGCAATCAGTTCTGGTACTGAAGTACACATAAGTGCAGAAGGTTCGGATTCCGAGCAGGCTGTAACCGCTTTAGTCGCTTTAGTAGGCAAAGAGGAATTGGAGAACCAATAAGAGCAGCGCTTCCCACGAGGAGGCGCTGTTTTTTGGTTGGTGAGAGCGTAAAGTAGCTTAAAGTATAAGTTTCTGGGGGGAAGACCGAAAGG
>JARBUQ010000399.1 GCA_029239545.1 Paenibacillus sp. | reverse complement strand
ATGTGGCGATACTTCTTGCTTTTTGTCAGTCTAAGCCATAAAATTTGGATGAATGAGACAATGTTAATAAATGATTAAGCTTTCTATATAAGTTGAAGGAAAGTTATTTGTAGCGAACAATTGCTCTCAGTAGCTTGTAAGCTGAGGCAGGTCGATTTCCGCATCACTTTCTTTCGTTCAACTTATCATCTGTCGTTGGGCATTCAGTTTAAAGGAGTGGAAGTTGTGATTAGTCAATTGTCATGGAAGATCGGCGGACAACAAGGTGAAGGTGTTGAAAGTACGGACCGGATTTTTTCGACCGCGCTTAACCGTCTGGGGTATTATTTGTATGGATACCGTCATTTCTCCTCAAGAATCAAGGGCGGGCATACCAACAATAAGATCCGCATTAGTACCAAACCTATGCGAGCCATTTCCGATGATCTGGATATTCTCGTTGCATTTGACCAAGAGAGTATTGATCTGAACGTGCACGAGCTTCGTCCAGGCGGTGTAGTTGTTGCTGACGCCAAGTTTAATCCAACAATACCGGAAGGTACTGACGCACGTCTTTTCCCAGTGCCTATTACTTCGATCGCTGAAGAATTGGGTACTTCCCTAATGAAGAATATGGTTGCTTCCGGTGCATCTTGGGCATTGCTTGGATTGCCGTTGGAAGTATTTAATAAAGCAGTAGAAGAAGAGTTCGGACGTAAAGGTCCGGCTGTTGTCGAGAAAAATATTGAAGCGGTTTCCAAAGGCGCGAGCTTCGTACTGGAGCTGGCTGGCGGTCCGATTAAGGATCTGGAATTAGCGCCTGCAGATGGTCAACAGAAGCTGTTCATGATCGGCAATGATGCTATCGGACTTGGTGCGCTTGCAGCGGGTTGTCGGTTCATGCCTGCTTACCCTATCACACCGGCATCTGAGATTATGGAATATTTGATCAAGCGCCTACCTAAGTTCGGCGGTACTGTTATTCAGACTGAAGATGAGATCGCAGCAGTAACGATGTCTATCGGCGCTAACTACGGCGGTGTACGCACAATGACGGCTTCTGCAGGTCCTGGTCTTTCCCTAATGATGGAAGCGATTGGCTTGTCAGGTATGACCGAAACTCCTGTTGTAATCGTCAACACTCAACGCGGAGGTCCTAGTACCGGCTTGCCTACCAAGCAGGAGCAAAGTGACTTGAACGCGATGGTATACGGGACTCACGGTGAAATTCCTAAGGTTGTAATCGCGCCAAGCTCTATCGAAGAGTGCTTCTATGATATGATCGAAGCTTTCAATATTGCTGACAAATATCAAGTTCCGGTTATCGTTATGACAGATCTTCAATTATCACTTGGTAAACAATCGTCTGATATCCTGGATTTCAACAAAATTGTAATCGACCGCGGCAACATTGTGACTGATTTGCCTGAGCTGGTTGACGGGAAGCTTTTCAAGCGTTATGAGCTGACTGAGAACGGTGTATCCCCACGTGTTATTCCAGGTGTCAAGGGCGGTTTGCATCACGTAACAGGGGTAGAGCATGACGAGACGGGACGTCCTTCCGAGAGCCCGATCAACCGTAAGAATATGATGGATAAACGTCTTAAGAAGCTGAACGATGTACACACTCAGCTGACGAATGCTATTAAGGTGGATGCTCCTCACGAAGAACCGGATCTTCTTATTATCGGTATGGGCTCCATTGGCGGAACGATTGACGAAGCAAGAGGCCGTTTGGATCAAGATGGATTGAAAACGAACCACATTACTGTTCGCCTGATTCATCCTTTCCCAGCAGATCTGCTGGCTCCTTACGTGGAGAAAGCTAAGAAGGTTCTTGTTATAGAGAACAATGCTACCGGACAATTGACAGATCAAATCAAGCTGCATGTAGGCCATGCCAAGATTCAGAGCATGCTGAAGTACGATGGAACGCCTTTCTTGCCTTCGGAAATTCACAATGAGTGTAAGGAGCTGAGATAAAGATGGCAACGTTAAAAGATTTTAGAAATAACGTAAAACCGAACTGGTGTCCAGGCTGTGGCGACTTTGCTGTTCAAGCCGCGATTCAACGTGCTGCTGCTAACGTAGGCTTGGAGCCTGAGAATCTGGCTGTTATTTCTGGTATCGGCTGTTCGGGCCGGATATCCGGGTATATCAACTGTTATGGATTCCATGGTATCCATGGTCGTTCGTTACCAATCGCGCAAGGTGTTAAGATGGCGAACCGTGAGCTTACAGTTATTGCTTCTGGCGGAGACGGCGATGGTTTCGCGATCGGAATGGGTCATACCGTTCATGCGATCCGTCGTAATATAGATATGAGCTATATCGTAATGGATAACCAAATCTATGGTTTGACCAAAGGTCAAAATTCGCCTCGCAGCGCTAAAGGCTTCATTAACTCGAAGTACACGCCGCAAGGCTCGATTGAAACTGAGCTGGCGCCGCTCGAGATGGCATTGGCAGCAGGAGCTACATTCGTTGCACAATCTTTCTCAAGCAATCTGAAGCAAATGACTATGATCTTCGAAGAAGGCATGAAGCATAAAGGCTTCTCGATGATTAACATCTTTAGTCCATGCGTAACCTTCAATAAGTTCAACACTTACGAGTGGTTCAAAGAAAACATTGTGGACCTGGACGGATTCCCGGACTATGATCCTTCTAACCGCATCCAAGCGATGACGAAGCTGATGGAAACGAATGGCATGCTGACAGGGATCATTTATCAGAACAAAGAGAAATTGAGCTACGAAGAACAGGTTCCTGGATTCAGAGCTGAATCGTTGTCGAAGCAAAACTTGCAATTGTCTCAAGCAGACTTTGATAAATTGATTGCCGAGTTCAAATAAATAAAAAGGGAAAAGGCATGTGAGCTGTCTCGCATGTCTTTTTTCATACAGACCCAAGTTTGGCCGTGTCGCCAAACTTGGGTACAGATAGGGTAGTCATCCATCATTTGGAGGGTATGGGCGATGCACGAACGGAACCACATCATATCCCAAGAGAGAAGCGTGCCGATCGGGGTTTCGGCACGTCATATTCACTTGTGTGCGGAGCATCTGGAACTTCTGTTTGGTCACGGGTATGCACTGACTCCTCTGAAGCTGCTTAGTCAGCCTGGGCAGTATGCTTCGGCGGAGACGGTTGCGATCCATGGGCCAAGCGGCAGCTTTCCCAAGGTGCGTATATTAGGTCCACTAAGAGCAAGTACGCAAGTAGAAATATCACGTCATGATGCTTTCCTGCTAGGTGTAGAGCCAATCGTTCGTGAATCAGGCAGACACGACAATACCCCTGGCGTACTGGTTATTGGACCGAAGGGGCAGCTTCAATTAGAACGAGGCACTATTATCGCAGCCAGACATCTCCATATTCACACATCCGAAGCATCGGCATGGGGAATTCGTGATAAGGAACTGCTGCTAGTGCGGCTGAACGGCGATCGGCCGCTTATCCTTGAGGATGTAATTGCCAGAGTATCCGACAAGTCTGCACTTGATTTGCATATTGATACAGATGAGGCGAATGCTGCGGGAGTGAAGACTGGCGATCGGGCCACTATAATCAGAGGTTATGAGTATAAATGAACCTGCTGTTCTATGAGTTATATTGTTAACCTGACAGACATTTTATTTTCCATAGAAAAATGTTATACTTTTTTGGATAGACGACCTCTGGATCGTCTCTATGGAAGACTGAACAGAGGCAGGTTGTTCAGGCTGGAAAGAAGGTACGTTCATGTCCAAACCTACTAATGAAACCAAAGATTATTCCAAATACTTCGATATGTCCAACGCCAAGGTTCTCCGAGAAGACGAGCATGGGAAGTATATCCGTGTAAATGGCCGCGAAATCCATATTGTTTCCCAGCCTTCTTACAAAGAAGAGAAGCGTAGAGGCAAACAGGATGTCCAGGTGTTGTATGAGAACGGGATTCCCGAAGAGATGAAGCAGATGGGACTCGGCAAATTATATAACATAACAACCTATGGTTGTCAGATGAATGAGCATGATACGGAAGTAATGAGAGGGATTCTTGAGAGTATGGGGTATGCCTCTACTGACGACCGTAATGAAGCTGACATTATTCTGCTCAATACTTGTGCCATTCGGGAGAATGCAGAGGATAAAGTGTTCGGCGAACTGGGCCATCTGAAGCATCTCAAGATTGAAAAGCCGTCTCTAGTCCTTGGGGTTTGTGGATGTATGTCACAAGAGGAATCTGTCGTAAGCCGCATTATGCAGAAGCATTCATTCGTTGACCTGATCTTCGGTACGCACAATATTCATCGGTTGCCCTCCTTGTTGAAAGAAGCTTATTTTAATAAAGAGATGGTCGTAGAGGTGTGGTCGAAGGAAGGTGATATTATTGAGAATCTTCCTAAGAAGCGTGAAGGGATGAAGGGCTGGGTCAATATCATGTACGGTTGTGACAAGTTCTGCACGTACTGTATTGTACCCTATACAAGGGGCAAGGAACGAAGTAGACGTCCGGAGGACGTTCTGGCCGAAATTCGCGACCTCGCTCGACAAGGCTTCAAGGAGATTACGCTGCTGGGTCAAAATGTGAACGCCTATGGTAAAGACTTCAATGACCTGAAATATACATTCGGAGATCTGATGCAGGATGTAAGGAAGATCGATATTCCTCGGATTCGGTTCACTACGTCTCATCCCCGAGATTTTGACGATCACCTGATAGAGGTGTTAGCCAAACGTGGCAATCTGGTAGAGCATATTCATCTACCAGTTCAGTCAGGCAGCACTGAAGTGTTGAAGAAGATGAGCCGCAAATATTCACGTGAGCATTATCTTGAGCTTGTCGGTAAAATCAAGCAGGCCATCCCCGATGCGGTTCTGACAACAGATATCATCGTTGGGTTCCCGGGCGAGACTGAGGAGCAGTTCGAGGAGACGATCACTCTTGTACGCGAGGTCCGGTTTGATTCAGCTTTCACCTTCATCTATTCGCCCCGAGCTGGAACAC
>JARBUQ010000398.1 GCA_029239545.1 Paenibacillus sp. | reverse complement strand
TCATTTTAATAAACATCTCTTCTTGTAAAAGAAAAGAAAGACACGGCCAGCGCAACCACGCCCCAGACCAAGAGCACCATTAAAGAGAAGCCCAGAGACATGCCGTCCACAGGCGGTGCAGCGTCCTCCAGATAATCTATCAGCTCCAGGTTGACCATAAACAAATATTTGGCCGATTCCCAGGAAGCCACCATAGCGCTAAGTATCGTTCCAGCTATAAGACAGGCCAGCATAATGCCCATAACTGCGGCTGTACTGCGGACTAACACCGAGAGCATGAAGGTTATGGTAGCCACCACCAAGGAAACGAACCACGCCAATCCTAGCTCCATTGCAATATATTGCCATTGGGGTACCAGATGCAAACGTGTTGCATCCAATATTCCGTCCGTAACTGAGAATCCAGTTAATACGGGGGCCGTCCACCCTTGAAAACCGAACACAAGACCCGATATACCGGCGGAGAGCAGCCCATACATCGTAATTATGAACGAGACGGACAAGGTTAACGCCAAATATTTACTCATCAAAATTCGCCATCGCTTAACAGAGCGCGTCAACAGCACTTTAATCGTGCCAGCACTATGCTCGGAGGATACAAGATCGGCTGCAATGACCATCATCATTAAGGGTAATAACAGACCGATTCCATTATCTACAAATCCCCTTACGAAGGTTGGCGCCCCAGGCTCAGAGGGATTAATATCATAATCCAAGTAGTACCGCTGCTGAGCAATGCGAATCTCCAGCTCTTCCTTGGACTCCTCCGAGGTCCGGCTGCTCGTCAGGCGATTCTCCCAGCCGGCGATTCGCTGCTCCAAGGCAACACGCCAATCCACATTACCGAATCGCTTGCGGTTCTCATCCGCCTGACGGTACTGAGCATAAGTGAACAAGGAGATTAGAATCGTAAGAATGAGCACCACCACGACCAGTCTTCGCTTGCCCGTCAGCTTGATCATTTCGTTATATACCAAATTAATCAATGCCTTGCCCTCCCGTCAGCTCAATGAACAGATCCTCCAGAGAAGGAAGCTTCCGACTTAGCTCCGTCACGGTGACTCCCGCTTCCACGAGCGCCTGATTCCAGCGTCCTATCTCGTTCTCCACATAAGGAGTAAGCACAATATCGCCGCGTGTCTCCACTGCTCCTGTCAGCTGCTGCAGAACTTGAACCCCTTGAGCCTGAGGCGACAGCCGCCAGCTCACTCTTTCCTGCTCCACCAGAAGGTTGTGCACCGTATCCACTCGAACGACTTGTCCCTTAGCTATAATGGCCACCCGATCACACATCAGTTGAATTTCACTTAGCAGGTGACTCGATACAAGGACACTCAAGCCTTGCTGCTCCGCCAAGAAACGGATGAATTCCCGCATCTCGCGAATACCTGACGGATCTAACCCGTTAGTCGGCTCATCGAGAATGAGCACCTTCGGATTGCCGAGCAGCGCCTGAGCGATGCCCAGCCTCTGACGCATGCCGAGTGAGTATGTTTTGACCTTGTCATGGATTCTCGCACTTAATCCGACCAGAGCAACTACTTCCTTAATCCGAGCGTCATCGATCCCTTTCACCATCCGGGCAAAATATTGCAGGTTGCTCCAGCCGCTCAAGTAAGAATAAAGCTCGGGATTCTCCACAATGCAGCCCAGATTGCTCATGGCTTCTGAGAAATTCTTGTGAATATCATAGCCGCACACTTCAATCTTGCCAGCGGTTGGCTTGATCAGCCCGACCAGCATGCGGATCGTTGTTGTCTTCCCTGCGCCATTAGGCCCGAGGAAGCCGAATACCTCGCCCCGCTTCAGCTCGAAGGACAGGCTCTGGATGATTTCCCGCTTGCCAATTACTTTGCGCAGCCCTTGCACCGACAGCGTAATATCGCTCATGCGCTCACCCCCTCTACCACGTTATTAGTGATGCTACACGCTCACCTATCAAGCGGTATCCTGCTGCATTAGGATGAAACAAATCCCGCGCCAAGTAATTCTGTACCTTCAGCTGGAATAAATCAAAGGTCGGAACAAGAACAGCTTGCGGGTAGGAAGCAGCCGCTTCTGCAGCCTTATAGTTCCAGTCCCTTACAATCTTCGTTGTGGTAACGGTATCCTGCAGCGCTATAAATGGATTATACAACCCGATAAGGAATATTCTCGCGCTGGCATTATGCTCTCGAACCAGCTTCAGAATCGCATCCAACTGAAGCAAATACTTATCTTCAATCTCTTTGATATTCGCCGGATTGAGATTTCCTAGTGTCTCTCCGCCCAAGAACAGATCGTTCCCGCCTATACTAACAACAATAACATTAGCAGCCTTCACTTGAGCTTGCAGTTGGGCTTGTTGAAGAGAAGCAGCCAGCTGAGAAGAGGTTTGTCCGTTCACACCATAATTATCTACCACAATCTCTTGCTTCGTCTTGCCCTTCATTTCGTCGACCATATATCCAACGAACCCTTTGCCATCCGGGTCGCCTGTGCCTCTCGCCAAGGAATCCCCCAGCACCAACAGACGGAAGCTGCCTTCCTGAACCACGGGAGGCGTTGGCGTAGGGGGAGCTGCTGCAGGTGTTCTCTCGGCAGGCGGAAGCGCTGCAGGTTCACGCAGATAATCCTGAATCGTCCAACCCAACCCGCCCAACCAAGCAACGCCGGATATGGCCGACGTTATCATGATCCATTGAATCCATTTCTGTCTCATTGCAACTTCTCCTTTCCTGATATGGCAACAGCACGCGGATTATCCCCTGAACAGAACAGTCTGCGTGCAATCATTTACTCAATCAGCTTCAATCCAATCACACAGCCGACTACCCCCGCTATGCAGAGAAGGCGCATCGGGCTCTTCGACTCCTTGAAGAACAGCATTCCCACAATGGCCGCGCCAACGGTTCCAATACCCGTCCACACCGCATAGGCAGTCGATAGAGAGATATCTTCCATAGCCGTTACAAGCAATTGGAAGCTGATTACAAAGCCGCCGATCAAGATCAGATTGTTCGTCCAATTGTTCTTAACCGCCACCCGCTTAATTCCAATCACTCCAACTACTTCAAACAGTCCAGCAATGATTAATAACATCCAGGCCATCAGTGTGCCCCCTTGTCAGCGGACAGCTTGAGTCCGACAATGAATAGAAGCAAACATAGCACAATGATGATCTTCGGCACGCTGATAGCGCCTCCTGAAGCAACCGCTTCAACGATTACCGTACCAACGGTTCCGATCCCGGCGAATACAGCGTATGTCGTTCCGACCGGGATAACCTTGGTCGCCTTGATAATCAGATCGAAGCTGATGAAGATGGAGATGATTACTATAATAGGACTCACTGCTTCGTACTTGAAGCCTGAAGCCCACACTACCTCCAACATGCCTCCGATCACGATATACATCCAAGCCATATTTTTGCTTAGTATCTTTTCGGGCTTTTTCTGTTTGCGATTTCCGTGACTTGGTTGCTCCTCGGTGGTCTCAGTCTTTGATTCAAATCGTTGCTCCTCCAAGTATGTCACATCCTTTCATACACTCCTACTCCAATTATATCGATCCTCCTGGTTTCTTACGAGAATTGGATGATCAGGTTGCAACTACGTCCGGACACACAGAAAAAGGCACTAAGAAGGTTCCGACTTAGCCGGAATGTCCTTAGTACCTATTGGGAGGGGAAGCTCTTCTTCTATTGAGGTTGCGTCTATGACCTTAGTGCGCGTTACACTGCTTAAACCTTCAAGGTTTCTCCTGGCATCAATGAGTATATGCCTTCGCAGCCTTCTAACCTACTCCTCAGGATAACACATAACTTGTCCGTTTCGTCTTGAGATGCATGGACTAATACGATCTTCTTGCTCGGCACAGCCATTAGCATCCGTTGCACATCGGGCAAGCCCTGATGTACTTTATAGCGCAGCTTGCGAATACGAGCATTCACCTGCTGCTTGCCGAAAGACCCTTTTGCCAAGTGGCCGGTGAGGATCGTGACATGGCTCTCACACTTATACAACTGCTCATAATACCACTGTGCTTTCATCGAAAGCATCATCCCGCACAATCCGGCCATTGTTCCCTGCACCAGACTATGAGATCCTGCCCCCGACCAGAAGCAGGAACGGGAAGCAGCACTGTTCCATTCCTGCTCAAAACCTCTGCCATCGATTCGTGAATATAGCCTAACTTGGTCGATTATCCTCAGAATCCGTACCATAGGCGGCATCTGCAATAACCATATCCATCCAACTGTCCTTGAATTGCGCTTTCGCAGCCTCCGCTGACACAGGCCAGCTTGGAGTGTCCGCGGCCAACAGCACCGACTCTGATGTGTAATCCCCGCTGAAGAAGATGCGCCTTCCATCTGCCTCCAGCATGAGCCAGACGGAGCCCAACAGGTGCCCGCTTCTTCCCCAGCAGACTCGTATTCCAGGCTTGATCTCAAGCCATTCGCCAGCTGCCGCATGCTCTTCTATATATCTGTAACAAATTTTATATACATATTCCTTCTCGTAAGGCAATTCAGCCTGCTGCTCACTAACATATTTGTTCCATGCCGAGAAATAGTCCGACAGCTGCAGCACGGTCGTTCGGGTCGTCCATACTTTTGTCATGCATGAATTGAATTCCAGCACACGGCAATTAACTAACAAATGGGCGCTTAGTAATAAGGTCCATTTAACTACTTATATGGAGACTCGATTCGTTAGAAGCGATCAAACAGACTGTCATGCGAGGAAATGCCATCTCCATTCTATCGAATCTGGCAGTAAACAGCGAGGTCCAGCGGGGGGAACTTATCGCCATAGCGCTCCCTAACAATCATTTTAACCGTTCCATCTACATGGCCTACAATCAGGAGCGGCATACATCGAGGCTCTTCCTTCAATTTGTCGAATATTTGCTCCGTACGGCGCCGTCATTCTCTATCTCATGACCTCGTCCAGTGTCGAATTTTCGACATAACGAAAGCTAGCTGAGGTGTGGCTG
>JARBUQ010000397.1 GCA_029239545.1 Paenibacillus sp. | reverse complement strand
GCACCTGTCATTCTCGTGCCAATACAGCCGTCCACTTCCTTCGCAACTGCGAATAAAGTATCGAGCTCGAAGCCAGTCACTTCGTACAAATCTCTCAACGATTCATGAGACTGCTTCATTAACGATCCGAACGTAGCCAAATCATGATTCGATAAGCTCGTTCTGGCACGCAGAACTCTGTCATCCTCACGCACGACATGCTCCACACGGTTCTTGATAATCGGATCTGTCAGCAAACTTTGAACTTGCTCCCAGTCTTCCACCGTCAACTCGCCAAGACTCGATAGCTGAGGCAGCGCCTGCTTAATAATAGCAAGCCCATCCTCACATTGCTGTCTTCTTTCGTTATACTTGGAGTCGGCCAAGCCTCTTCTTTTGTTCGTATTCGTAATAATAAGCTTATAGCCCTCAATCTCCAAAGGCACGTAGTTAAAAGCAAGCGTATCACATTTGAGCATCATGGCATGACCTTGTTTACCCATTCCAACGGCAAATTGATCCATAATTCCGCAGTTGACCCCGATAAAACGATTTTCTGCTCTTTGAGACAATTTGACCATATCGAGCATCGGCAGCTCCACACCAGCCAGGCTCGTTACAGCAAGAGTGCTGGCCAGTTCAATAGAGGCGGAAGAGGATAACCCTGCACCATTCGGCACATCCCCCCAGAATACGAGATCAGCACCAGAATAAGCGGCTGCCCGATCATCGTCCCCTGCTGCCTGCAGCAGTTCAACAAGAACGCCCTTCGGATAATTGGCCCAGTCATCTTCCTTACGGTTAACCAGCTCTGTACGATGGCAATCCACAGCAGCTTCGAATTGCAGCGATCGGAACCGATACACTCCATCTGTCCTCGGCGCAGCAGCCACATAGGTTCCAAAGGTCAGAGCTGCCGGAAACACATAACCTCCATTATAATCCGTATGTTCTCCGATCAGATTGACCCGGCCCGGGGCAAAGAAAATGCGCACATCCTTGCTGCTCCCAAAAAAACGAGTAAAACCAGCCAACACTTCTTTAACACCTTGAACACTCTGCTCATCATGTACATGATTCATGAAAGGCGTCCCTCCTTTTGAAGAAATCGCTGATAAGCCTCTCTCAGCTTCGGTGCTGTCTCCTCCACTGCCGCTGTATTAGCAGCCGCCCATGCTCCCATCTCCGATGAAGCATACCATTTAATTTTGTCTTTCTCACGCAGCGGAGGATAGAATTCAATGTGGAACCGATAGTAATCCTCGACGTTCTCGCCATTAACCGGTCGTTGGTGAATGACCATCATGTATGGAAACAGCTTCTCGAACAGCTCATCCATAGCTCCGGTTGTATCCTTTAAGATTGCGGCCAGGCTAAGCTTCTCCTCAGCAGTAAAGTCCGATAATGCCGTCTTCGCAGCTTTACTGACAATGAACACCCCGTACGGATAATCGGTAAAAAACGGGATATAACTCAAAAAATGCTCATTCTCTACAATAATTCTCCGACCAAACTCCAATTCCTCCCGGTTCATATCACTGAACAAGTTCGTACCGTTCTCCTCGTAATGCTTCTTGCAATTGTCAAGCTCTGTGCGGAGCTTCAGCGGCACGTGTGGGTAAGCATAGATTTGGCCATGGGGATGGGGCATCGTAACCCCGCACTCTTCCCCGCGGTTCTCGAAGATCATTACGTATTGATTGAGCGGATCCTTCTCCATCTCAATGAAACGTTCAGTCCACAGCTCTACCAGCTTTCCAATATGCTCGAGCGAGAGCTCAGGCAATGTTTTATTGTGCTCCGGTGAATACAGAATCACTTCACATTTGCCATAGGATTTAGCCGTCTTGTAGAGCGACGTTGCAACCGGGTCAGGCTCAGGCGGATTAGGACTAAGCGCGGGAAAATCATTTTTATACATAAGCACATCGTAGTTGTCAGGTACTTTACCGGAGCCCGGGCAAAAGGGGCAATAATCCTTCGGCATATGAGGACGGTTGGCCCGATTGGAAGCAACCATTACCCAATCCCCTAATAATGGGTTAAAACGCAGCTCTGCCATACTTTTCCTCCTCGTTTATCGATACTTTATTAATTAATTTAATTAAGATTTCCTTCATCATACTTCGTTTTATGTTATTTGACAATAATAAATAGATTGATCCCTTAAACTTTTTTCGTTATTCTAATTAAGTAAGCTTTGGTTGTAAAAAGAAAGGAGTGCGTTCAATGAATACCCCTGTTACCGGCAATTTTCAATGGATGAAATCATTAAACCGCTCCATTGTGTTGAACAAAATCCGCAAAGACGGTCCCATCTCTCGTGCAGAGATAGCCAAAAGCACTTCCCTGACTCCACCAACCGTAACTCATATCGTTAGCGAGCTGATTGCTGACCATTTTGTAATAGAAAGTGAGATAGGCGCATCGAGCGGCGGACGCAAGCCTATTATGCTGACCATAAATGCCGCAGCTTATTATTGCATTGGAATCGATGTCGGTGTTACAACAATCAAATCAGTCGTCTCCGATCTTCATGCCAATCTGATCCATCAGGACAAGCAGCCCATGCCGTCAGGAATAGAGGGTGACACGCTGCTTCAATTGCTGCATGATACTGTTCATCGACTGCTGGAAACGTGTGAGCTCCAGAAGTCATCGATTCTCGGCGTAGGTATTGCGATGCATGGAATGGTCAATCCCATAGAGGGTATTTCCTTGTTCGCGCCTAATCTGGGACTAAGGCAGGTGCAGCTGCGGGCCCGTCTGGAGCAATCAACGAGCATCCCCGTGTATGTTGAAAATGACGCCGCAGCGATGGCGCTGGCTGAACTATGGTTCGGAGCCGGACAGCATCTGCAGCATTTCATTTGTGTCAATATAGGAGAAGGAGTCGGTGCCGGGATTGTGCTGCAGGGCAGTCTCTATCGCGGCAATCGTTTCTCTGCTGGTGAAATCGGTCATACAACAGTGGATTTGAATGGTCCCAGATGCAGCTGCGGTAACTATGGTTGCCTGCAAACTCTCGTATCCGGACCTGCCATAGCTGAGCGAATGCGCAAGTTTATTGCCATGGGCGGATCGAGTCTGGTCGAGGAGCTTGCCGAAGGAAACCTTGATCGGATTACAGGTGTGATGGTATACACGGCCGCGCTTCACGGAGATGCTCAAGCGATCGAAGCTTTTCGTCAAACGGGACAGCTTCTTGGCATCAGTCTTACCAACCTGATTCATACGCTGAATCCGCAAAAAATCATACTCGGAGGCGGTGTTGCACAAGCTGGCGAATTTTTGCTCGATTCGGTGCTTCAAGCTGTTCAAAGCCGAGCACTGGAATCGTCTCTGGAACAGTTCACCATTGAGGTATCCCCTCTGGGGGAGCTGGCCGCCGCAATTGGAGCCGTAACGATAGTGCTGTCCACTCTATTCTCTCCCCATTCCATGTAAAAAACGCTCCCGCCGTTTGATAACGGCAGAAGCGTTTTGGGTGTTGTGGTTCATCTTATGTTCGGATCAAACCTATTGAGCTGCGCAAACGTCACGCAACGATTTTCCTGGTTTGAATGCAGGCACTTTGCTTGCAGCGATTTCGATTTCCTCACCTGTTTGCGGGTTGCGACCTTTACGGGCGGAACGTTCGCGAACTTCAAAGTTGCCAAAGCCAACGAGCTGTACTTTATCGCCAGTTTGCATGGCCTCGGTGATTGCTTCGAATACGGCATCGACTGCTTTTGTTACATCTTTCTTGGAAAGATCCGTCGACTCCGCTACTTTTGCGATCAATTCGGATTTATTCATGCCTTTCACCTCCCCCCAATGAATGATAGTTCCTTTATCCTTCTGTGTTCACCGTTTTTGCAAAATTTATACATACAGGTTCAAAACGAGCTGGTTCCATATCCACTTTTTCTAAAATAGGACCAGCATTTATCTTAAACCATAGACATCTCAAATACAAGCGGACTTTTTACCTAAAACATTTTTGCAAAAAAAGACCCGATTCGACACAACCTGCAAAATGATCAAGGTTTCGGGGCAGCTTTGTTTGCTTGATTGGAGAACATCCCTCTCATTATTGTTACAAGGGTAATCGTTAGTAAGGGAATAACCGTACACACGATATTCATCAGAGGCCAAACGACAGTCACTCTCTCTACAAATTCCGATTCATTGTCGAACATGACCAGCGTCAGGAAAAAACTAACTAGTGCCAGAGGTAGAGTGAAAATTCGCATGTCTTTTATTTTCAAAGTATTGGCCAGAGCCAAATTCAACACATACAACACAATCGTAGCTTTCATATAGGAGCCAATCGTCAATGAGAGCCCGATCACAGACTCAATCCGTTCTATAAAATCTCCAACGCTGATCAGCCGGGCCAGCTCATACAAGGAATATTTCAACTCGCCAGAAAGGGGGCCTACAGCCATCATTGTGCAATCAACAACGAGAATCAGTATAACCACATTGAAGAGCAGGGTAAGTACCATTAGCTTGCCCAAGCTCTTGCCAGTCTCTTTATTCACGAAAGGCAGGAGCATTCCGAACAAAACTACCTCAGCAAACGGGAACCCAAATGTATAGTAAGCTCCATGCAGAACAGGCTTCATCCCGTCGGGAGGTAATAATGGGATTAGAAGCTCCGGTCTGTAATAAGGGGAGACGATTAACAAAATAGAAACAATTGTTATAAACATCCCTATCTGAAGCAAACAGAACATTCGCGCCATAACTTCAAGTCCCGCTCTTGCAGTAAGGGCTGCCGTTAAAAGAATCAGGGAATGAAATACATAATTCGGCGTCGTTTTCATTAGCGTAGTTGTGAAAAATCCACCTATATCAACTACAATATAGGATACCAATAGCATAGCCATAATCAGGAACAGGATGGACACAGGAATGGATAGCCACTTTCCAAGCGCTTTACGACTATATTCAATATAAGTCAACCCCGGATATATGCGATGCATATACAGAAGACATAGCAACAGCAATAAACCAG
>JARBUQ010000396.1 GCA_029239545.1 Paenibacillus sp. | reverse complement strand
GAGCTGATCAGCAGGCTGCCTCCAATGCTGCCGAAGAGGACCATCATGGCAGTCAAGCTTACAGCGTAATAATCGAGCGCCCGGGGCTGTTTGCTGCCGGTGAGGCTGACCTCCCTAATGTAGTTCTCATGATTCGGGTTCGATTGTAGCACGAGAGAGCTGTCTACCGAGGCTACAGCCGCTGCTGATTTATATCGGTCCGTGAAGGCCGCCAGCACTCCGTGGACAATCTGATTCTCGACACCGTGGCTACCAGAATAAGATAAGCCGTCGGAAGCAACCTCGACATAGCCGGTAAATCGGCCGCGGCGGGCTTCTTGGAGCCCTTCTTCAGGGTCGGGAGCATGGACGAACCGGACACCTGCCTTTTCAGCTTCCTTGATGAAGCTCGACCAGGCATGGGGCAGCATGCCTTCTGCTGATGATACGGAATACAATACCCGCATCTCGCCAATCTTGGTCTCCATATGAAACGAACCACTCAGCGCCACTCCTAAAATAAGCATAAGGACGATCGGAAAAGCCAGCATGATCGACAATAATCGGACATCCCGCAAATACCTCCTGAGCTCCACTCGAGCTATATTCCATATGTTCATTTGAACATCTCCTTACTTGAACCGTCAGTCTCTCAGATTCCGACCCGTCAACGTCAAGAATACCGTTTCCAGATTCGGCTCATCGATGCGCACGGAACGAATTTCGATTTGCTGCGATATCAATTGCTGAATTACTTTGTTATGATTATTAACGGCCAGCTCCGTGTTGATTTTCACCATGTGATCTATTGCCTCTACGGAATTCACACCTTGAATTTCCTTTAACCTGCTCGTGTCCAAGCTCTCTGTGGACTGTACCTCGATCCAAATATCCTTTGTATTCATAATAATCGCCTTCAGCTGCTCCTTCGTTCCTTCAGCGACCATTTTGCCATGGTCCATGATCACAATTCTGGAGCAGATTTGCTCTACTTCTTCCATATAATGACTGGTGTAAATGATGGTGGAGCCGGCTTCGTTCAGATTGCGAACAGATGCGAGAATATAGTTTCTGGACTGCGGGTCAATACCAACGGTCGGTTCATCCATAATGATCAGCTTTGGTTTGTGTACAATGGCGCAAGCAATGTTCAATCTGCGTTTCATCCCCCCCGAGAAGGTGCTGGGATAGCTGTTGCGACGATCCCGAAGCCCGACGAAGGCCAGCGCTTCCTCGGCGTTTTGCATCAGCTCCGCTCCTCTCAAACCGTATAAGCCTCCAAAAAAATGAACATTCTCATAAGCGGTCATGTCTTCATAGATGGCAAGCTCCTGGGGAACAATGCCGACATGTTTTTTAGCAAAGCTCCGATGGCGTTCCAGCTCTTTGCCGAACAGCTTGATTTCTCCTGATGTTTTGCGCAATAACGAAACGATGAGTTGAATGGTGGTGCTTTTGCCGGCTCCGTTCGGTCCTAGCAAGCCCAGGATCTCCCCTTCCTGGACTCGTAAGGATAGCTGGTCAACAGCGATATAATCATCATACTTTTTCGTTAATTGCTTGATTTCGAGGATGACCATACTCGTCACTCCAGTTCACTAAGGATGCTCACATTATAGTAAAAAAGGACGACCTTATGGCAGTGCACAATGTCATCCTCGGGGTATGAGATTATTCACTTTTATCGAGTATGGGGAAAAGCATCGTCACCGAGAAGCCCTTCGTTCCGTCCACCAAGAGCTTGCCTTGCAGGGCAGCCATACGCTCCTCCATGCCTTGAATTCCCAGCCCCTTCACAATCTTCGAAGCCCCGCTCCCGTTATCTGCCACCTCTACGCGGATCATAGCCCCAAGCCCTCGAATATCAACAGTAACGGCCGTAGCATCGGAATATTTTAATGCATTCGTTAGTGCTTCCCTCGTGTTGTCCTGGATTATCTTCCAATGAATCGGTTGAATGAGATCGATATTCCCACGGTATATCAGCGAGGTCCGAAGCGGATTATGAGAGGAGAAGGCTTCAAGGAACAACTGCATCCGATGGATGCCCAGCTGCTCCGGGGGCGGCTTCATATTTTTCAGAACGTGACGTATCTCGTCAATGCCTTCCTTCGAAATGCTGATCGCATTCTGAAGCAGTTCTCTGGCTCGGACCTTGTCCGTTTCGAGAAGCCGTTTGGACGCTTCCATCTGTATCAGGGCTCCTGCAATCGAGTGCCCGATCTTATCGTGAATCTCTTGGGACAGCCGATTGCGTTCTTCAAGCTTATAGGTGTATTCAGACTGTTTTAAATACTCATCATTCTCCGCCAATCGCCGGTTGGCCAGGAACAGCTCTGATCGCAGCCTCTCGACCATATTCTCATACTTAGCCATCGACTCTGTACTATTCATTACCAGGACACCGAGGAGAAAAGAAAATAGCGCACTCATGATATATTCGGTGAGCAGTGCCTCTGGCACGAGAACGAGCGGAAGCAGCATGAGAACAAAGCAGATACCATGTCTGCGGATCCATCGTGAAGCCAAGCCGTGAATCAGCGGAGGAAGCAGCAGGAAGAATGCCAGGTCAACACGGAAGGCAGCAGTCAACAGGGTGCCAAGGGCAATATAGTGGAGCGCTTGATGGATGCTGCTTGACTTGCAAATCGCGATGGCCATATTGAAACAGACGTACAGCAGGATCACCAAAAGATGCCATGGAGTAACGGCTTCTCCCTGCACATAGGTCACTGTAATCACCAATCCGAGCAGAAGCGCTTTGTTCGCCAGGATCCATAACGTCTTTGTTTGCTCGCTCACCTAGGCAAGATCTCCCTTCAGACAATAGATGGCGATCTGCGTGCGGTCCTTCAAGCCGGACTTGCTCAGAATCGTGGAGATATGATTGGCGATCGTTCCTTCCGACAGGAATAACGACTTGGAGATCTCCTTGTTGGATAACCCTCTCGATATCAACAGCATGATCTCCCGCTCTCTTTCGGTAAATAGGCTGGTATCAATCTTTAATATGTTCTCCCCTTGATTCGGCCTCTCGGCAATAAGGTTCTCCTTGAGCTTTTCGAGTACAGTATCCTGCAGCACTGAATGTCCGTGATAAATGCTAATAATGGCCTCCCGAATCCGCTCCGGCTCATTATTCTTGAGTAGATAGCCCTTCGCACCGAATTTGACCGCATCAAGAATGTAGGCATCGTGGTCAAAGGTGGTCAATATCAATACTTTCGTCGCGGTTCGTTCGGTGATCTCCTTCGTTGCTTCCACCCCGTTCATGATCGGCATCTGTACATCAAGGAGCGCCACGTCAACGCGGTGCGTCTCGCAGTAGGCGACCGCTTGAACCCCATCCTCAACGGCCGCAAGCACCTCGAAGTCGGCAAAGGTAGATAAGATGATTTTCATCCCCTCCCGGATGAATGAATTATCGTCGGCTATCAATATCTTGATCACTAGGAATCGTCCCCCATTTCAACAGCAATTACCCATATTTGAACATACGCTGCAAATCGCGTTTCGGCAATATGTAAGAATAGAACATGAAATATCTCATGGTTAAAAAATGAAGTTATACAGTAGGACTCCTCTCGGTTAACCCATACAATAAAGCTAATTCTAACGAAACGAGGAGATACGAGATGAGAAAGCTTTTGCGCGTTGCTATTTATCTGTTGATTTTGATCTTGCCACAAGCCGTTACTGTTCTTTTGGGCGCGTCCAGTTATGCGAATGTGATGTACGGAGATGTCAAGACGAGACCGGGTGGGAACTACAATGTAGAACCTCCGCCATACGACCCCTCCAAGCCTACTGTGGCGATTCTCTTAGGAAGCGAAACGACGGAAATTATCGATTTCCTTGCCCCGTACGAGCTATTCTCTGCTACAGAGTCGTTTAATGTTTTCGCTGTGGCTCCGACTCGGGAGGTCACGACGCTTAGTGGAACCTTGGATATACTCCCGCACTTCTCGTTCGAGCAATTAGACGCTATGCTCGGCAAAAGCCCGGAAATTCTTGTCGTTCCCTATATTTTTCATATGGAGAATAAAGCCTATCTGCCTGTTGATGCCTACCTGCGAAAGCACGCATCCGGTGCTAATACTATCCTGTCCATCTGTGGCGGGGCAGTTAATCTTGCAAAAGCCGGACTGCTGGATGGCAAATCAGCCGCTACCCATTGGAGTCGTATTGAGCGTGAAATGGAAAACTTCCCGGCCGTCCATTGGATTCGAGATCGGCGATTTGTGGTGGATGGCAAGATCGTGTCGTCTGCAGGTCTTACTTCAGGCATCGATGCCTCTCTTTTTGTCATTTCCAGCATTGTGGGGGAGCAAAAGGCAGCATCCGCCGCAAACACGATTCAATATTCAAGTTTGAATTATTTACATGATACTACCATGGTGCCCCATGATAACGGATTAGAAGACGCTCCTTATTATCTGAATATTGCTTTTTCCGTGAAAAAGCAGAATGTCGGAGTGCTGTTATATGATGGGATTCAAGAGACGGCTCTGGCATCCGTATTCGACACCCATCCTGCATCGGCCACAACAAGAGCGTTTTCCATTGGAGCCAAAGCTTCTCCAGTGAAAACTCGGCATCAACTGTACTTGCTGCCGCGTTATCACTATGATAATGCCCCAGCCGTGGACAGAATGATTGTAACGGGAACGAACGCATTGCGTGATGCCAAGAATGATACTGCCAATTGGTTCGAGATGCATCCGAATATGGAAATGATCTACATGCATGCATATCAGCCTAATCGATTTGTCCTCGAAGCCCCCTTGGAGGATCTTGCGAAAAGAACGAACATCCCGACTGCAGAATATGCGCTGAAGCGCTTGGAATACCGGCAGAATGCATTGAATTTGGAAGGAAGCCGAGTTATGATGTCAGGAGTGGTCGCGCTTCCCGCATCATTGGGGCTGCTCTCTCTACTGCTGGTTGTTTATCTGGAATGGCGCAGACGAAGGCAAAAGCCTTGTGTGCAGTAATATAGCAAAGC
>JARBUQ010000013.1 GCA_029239545.1 Paenibacillus sp. | reverse complement strand
CTCCCGTAAAATCACTTTGAACTGGTAGTCGGCAAACGTTAAGGACAATGTAATAGTCGCTGCAATGATGGCAATGTATTTCAGATGGGGGACGTTACGAAACATCCCGCCTGAAGCAGCTTGAGCGGGGCTGGGCTTTGCCGCTGTGTTCGGTTTATTCCCAGGCATACCTTGGGTTCCGGGCACAGCGACTGCGAATGTATCTCTGCGATCTGCTACTCTAGCAATTATTGTTCTGACCAGCAAGAAACAGAGCAATTGGAGGCCAGCATAAATATAAATCAAATTCATAGTACCGAGCGGTCCAACTAACAGCTTGAGTCCAAACCCGCTCACTATACCGCCGACAATGCTGCCGCTCCCTACCCAGTTAATCAGCTTCTTGGCTTTGCGCTGGTCCATGACGGACGTTGCGAACTGCCAGAAGCAGACGATCATAAGAAAGTTAAACACATCGTACGCGACATACATGACTGCGTATACCCAATGGTAGCCCAACCCCGCAACCATCCGGGAGCCAAGACTCAGAATGAATACACTTAAGGTGATGATTGTACATAAAAGATCGATACGGACGATTCTGCATAACCTTTGGTATATAATACCCGCCAGAAGAAGGATGCCAGCTTGCGGCAAATACATAAGTGAAAGCTTTGAGGCTGAGAAGTGACTTAGGAATAATGTATCGGCAGCCGTACGCCCAATTGTGGAGGCAGATGCTGCGCAAAACAAATAAACGAACAGCAGTACGATTTTGCCGTACTCTTCACTGTCCGCCATAAACCGCTGCTTGGCTGATCGAAACCCGCTGCGGAACAAAATGAAATCCATACAACACGCACCTTTTTGTCGTAACCTGGAATAGTGATTCTTATAAATATCCTAACTACTATATTCCCTTTAAATACAAGAAAGTCCTGCAATTATAACAGATACATTTGTGAAAAAACATCTAGTAGCAGCTGCCCCTTGGTTCAGGAAAGGTCCCAGCTAATCAGCAATGGAATGGAATTTACTGATAGGTTAAAGTGAATTCACAAAAAAAGAGAGAGGGCCTGAGCCTCCCTCTCTAACATTTACGCATCTTCTCCATTAAGCAGAAAGACTGACTATTCATTGTCCGTGTTTCGTTTGAAAAGCTCCAAAAAGTGTATCGGATTTTCGACCTGCTGATCGTCATCCGCTTCGACGTAACGTTTAAGGGCTACCAGCTTATTCTCCCAGAAGCGTTCGTAGAAAGCCAGCCAGCGCTTCAATTCAAGCAGCGGCTCCGGATCCAGGCGATATCTGGTCTCACGCCCGACCTTTCTCTCCTTGACGAGTCCAGCTTCTGATAAGATGCGCAGATGTTTGGATACCGCTGTACGAGTCATCGGATAATGACAGCTTATGACTGTAACAGGCAGCTCTTGATCGATGAGAAGTTTCAACAAACTGCGGCGAGTCGGATCAGCAATCGCTTGAAAAACATCATGCTTCTGAGCAGAGGCTGTCATCCTAGGCCTCGACGAGTTCGCGCAGCTTATGAGATATGCCGCCCCAGCCCTGCGACATTCTGTCTCTCACAATCGCATGAGTCTCGCCGAATTCAGTGACCGTGTCGGCATTCCAACCGGAATGAATAAGGGTGAACTGCGTGTCCCCTTCAAGGTCGACCAGTTCGAATGTCAGGGTCCAATCCTTGCCCCATTTGAATGAAAGCCGATTAGGAGGATCGATCTCTGTCACTTTGCAAGGCGAATCTCCGAATGGTCCGGCGTTCAACTGAAACTCATAACCTGCAATCGGCTGAAAATTATTCGGCATAAACCACGCGGCAATGCCCTCAGCGGTTGCTACAGCATTCCATACTTTCTGAATGGAAGCTTTGAACACCTGAGTCTTACGAATATCTTCCAACGTGTTTTTTTTATCATGATCCATCTTGTTAATCCCTCCAGTATAAGTATGCGGAACAGAAAAAGGGAAACCATTTGGTTTCGTTTATCATTATATGACACCTTTTGGTTTCGTGTCAATTTTCAATTTCTGATACCGTATCTGACTCATTTCTCCATTCTTCAGGTAGAAGACTCTGGTACCGGGGCTGCATATAGCGATCATCCACCAGCATAAGTATACCCCGATCATGCTCGGAACGAATCAATCGGCCGCCTGCCTGCAGCACCTTATTAATGCCCGGAAACACATAGGCATACTCATATCCGTTCTTCCCTGTGCTCTCATAATATTGTTTGATGATGTTGCGTTCCAGGCCGATCTGGGGTAAACCTACACCAACGACGACAACACCTGTCAATCGATCCCCAACCAAATCTATCCCTTCTGAGAAAATCCCTCCCATGACTGCAAAACCAGCCAAAGTCTGCTTGTTCGCCGCATTAAAGGCCATAAGAAATTGCTCACGTTCTTCTTCCTTCATCTCATTATGCTGCAAAAGCGTTTGCAGTGGGTCAGCATGATCCACGCTCATAAATGCTTCATAGACACTGTTCATATATTCATAGGAAGGGAAGAAGAACAAATAATTGCCCGGATGATTCGTAACGAGCTGAAGCAGCAGCTGTACCAGCGGTCCCTTCGTTCGATCGCGATCATGGTAACGGGTAGATAGTGGTCGAATCGAAACCTTCAACTGATCTTTGGAGAAAGGCGACGGAACCGACAGTCTGTAATCCTCGGAACCCGCTCCCAGCATATCCATATAATATCCGCCTGGAGACAACGTTGCTGAGAAATAAATATGGGATCGGTAGCCTTTTCCCATTTGCTGAAGCAAATACGAAGGATCGAGACAGAACAGCTTCACGCGGACTTCATTACTCATGACTTCATAATAGGTTACGTATCGCTCGTCATACAGCTTGTCTGCTCTCAAGAATGCCTGGCATGCGTAATAAAGGTCTAACAGCAATGGGAGAGTTTGATTGGACCCGTAAGCAGCCAACTGCTTCTCGGCCACCTGGACAAAAGCCTCTATCCGCTCGCATAATTGCTGAGGACGCTCCTGCATGACGCGATACTTGGCCTCGTTCTCCTTGCGAATGGCAATGAAATAATCGTTCACTGCTTTGGCCGCTTGCTGCAGTTCCTTATTCACTCCCTTGAACTCCCGTCCTACAGACAAAAAATCTGATTTGATCAAAGCTGCAGAGAACATCTCTCTCGCACGGTCCACGAGATTATGTGCTTCGTCAATTAATAAGACGGTTTGTTTCTTCTGCTCTCCCAATAATCGTTTCAAGGATATTCGAGGGTCAAATATATAATTGTAGTCGCAAATTACAGCATCTGCTGCATAAGCAGCATCCAAAGAGAATTCGAACGGACATACGGTGTGCTTGCGTGCATATTGCTCAATAACAGGCCTGGTAATCAAAGTTTCATTGGACATGAGATCAAGAATAGCCGTATTGATCCGGTCATAATAACCATCGGCATAGATGCAATCTTCCTTCCTGCAGCTTACTGCTTCCTGGAAGCATATTTTGTCCTTCGCCGTGAGTGTAACACTATGAATATGCAGGCCCTTGGATTGAAGCAGTACAAGGGCTTCTTCAGCAGCGGTTCTTGTGATTGTCTTGGCAGTCAAATAATAGAAGCGCTGCAGCATTCCTCTGCCCATTGCCTTCAGAGTGGGGAATATTGTCGATATCGTCTTTCCTATACCTGTAGGAGCTTTGGCGAATAGCTTGGTCCCATCGTCTATGCTCTTGTATACAGCGGCCGCCAGCTTGCGCTGCCCTTGTCGATAAGCCTCGAACGGGAAAGCCAATGCTTCTATACTGCTATCGCGGGCTTGGTGATGCTCGAGAACCATCTCTGCAAAGGGAGCATACTGCTTGATCGTCTCCAGCACGAATTGCTCCAGCTGCTCGAATGTAACCTCCTGCCTGAACTGCTTCTGCTCCTCGGTTTCCACATGTACATAAGTCAGCTGAATACCCATCTGCTCGATCCCATGTTCTCTCGCATACATATAGGCATAACATTTGGCCTGCGCCCAATGAACGGGAAACCGGTCCTCCGTGATCCACTCCAAATCACCGGAAGTAGATTTGATTTCTTCTATCGTACATACAGGCTCTGATCGCAATAATCCATCACATCGTCCGTCCAGCACAAATACAAGATGCTTGTAAGGAATTTCGGCCGATAAATGAACTTCCTTCTGATCTTGTTCCCCGTATAACTTCTGAATTTTTTGATGCGCTCTGGTCCCTTCAATAAGTGAACCCGCAGTACGGAAGCCAGAATCAATACTCCCGCTTAAGTATACATACTCAACCAAATATCGGACCGATAACGGAATTTGAATGGACATAATATCCCCTTAGTGAAGAATGAACGAACACTTGTTCCTTCATTATATCACATCCGACTTTGAAGCACCGCTTCTCTTCATCCAATCCCCGGAGAGAATAAGGAGACAGTTCACCGCTTGTTGTGCAGTGTACACATAAGTCCAAAGCTTTAAGACTCCCGATCGGTGTGCTCACCCATACTTGGACTCGTTCGTATTCATTGCGAGGATCTCTCTCAGCGGTTGAGCTCGGATAGAAGAAAAGCTTCCTATCGACAGGTCGACGGGAAGCTTATTGAAACCCTATGTGGAATTGGTTAACGAGATAAACTTTTGCGCATCAGCCATAAGAAATACGGGGCTCCTATGAGCGCTACAACGAGACCTGATGGGATTTCCTTAGGCGCCAAAGCCACTCGCCCTATCAGATCAGCCAAAACAAGCAGAGTAGCTCCCATCAGGGAAGATAGCAGGAGCAATCGCTTATGGTTGTAACCAGCCAGCATTCGTGCGGCATGAGGTGCCAGCAAACCAACAAACCCAACCGTACCTACGACTGCCACAGCAGCACCAGCTAAAGCTACCGCAATAGCTGCTGCGAACAGTCGTGTTCGATGCGCATTGATCCCTAATCCGCTAGCCGATTCATCGCCTAAGCCAAGCAAATCGAGCTTGCGGCACAGCAGCCAGGCGAGCGGCAGCAGGATGATCGGCCACACTACAAGCTGCGACAGATCACTCCATCCCCGAGCGTAGGTACTTCCTGATATCCAAGCCAAGGCTACTGCCACCTTGAGCCCTGATACTACCACGAGCGCTTGAATAATGGCTGTACCGAATGCCGACACTGCAATCCCGCCCAGAGCAACACGAATCGGTTGGAAACCTCCCTTGCGAGCGATCAGATACACAATCGATGCAGCGGTAACTGCACCCAGAAACGCAGCAGCCGGCAAGAGAGCAACCGGCATTTGCGGCCAAACAATCAGGAGCAGCAAAGCTCCAACTCCCGCACCAGATGTAACGCCCATAATCGATGGGTCAGCAAGCGGATTACGAACCACACCTTGCAGCAGCATTCCGCTTGCCGCTAACGCAGCTCCAGCCAATGCAGCCACCAATGTTCTAGGAAGTCTCAGCTCGAATACAATGCTTTTGGCGAACTCGGAGCCGCTGCCCGTTAATAGAGCGAGCAGCTCAGATGGGCTGAACTTCAGATCGCCAAGCGACAGAGCAGTCGCAATGGAACAGATAAACAAGATCACAGTCCCTGTCATCAACCACTTATAAGGCAGCCTTCTACGCGCAATCCCGACATTCATATCATGCTGTCCCGTCGAATCTGTCCTCATCTTGATCGTTCTGATCGTCAACCATATGAGGAAAGGGGCTCCAATCATCGCCGTGAATGCCCCTACCGGAAGAATCCCGAATTTCTTCATGAACAGCTGCACGCATATGTCAGCAGATAGCACTATAACCGAGCCCCAAATAAGCGATGCTGGAATCAGCACAAAATGACGGCGAAAGCCGAGAAGTCTAATTAGATGAGGAGTGATAAGACCGACAAACCCGATAGGACCGACCACACTAACTGTAACAGCTGCCAGGAATACAGCCGTTAATAATCCGATGAATCGAATCCTAACTACTCTCTGACCGAGGGAACGCGCAGTATCATCACCGAGCGCCAGCACGTCCATTGAGGGAGCCAGCAATAGAGCAATTAGCGTACATCCCGCAATCCACGGCCAACTAAATAAAAATCCGCTCCAGTCATTCTGTGTCAATGTTCCAGAGCCCCATAAGAACAGTCCTGCAGTCTGATTCTCGAACAATAATTGCAATGCTCCAGTGATAGAAGCGAATATCATGGAGACGGCCATCCCCGCAAGCGCCATACGGGCAGGTGTGGATTTAATGCCGCCAGCCAGCATGTAGGCGAGCAATGCAGCAACAATCCCACCCATCAGAGCAACGAATAGGGAGAAGCCCTGCAGCATGGAGGGAGCGAATACCGTTGCTGTTACAACAGCAGCGTAAGCGCCAGCATTAATTCCTAATGTGGAAGCAGAGGCCATCGGATTACGCGTCAGGGATTGCAGCAGCACACCCGCAACCGCTAAAGCTGCCCCAGCCAAGACTCCCATCATCGCTCGAGGCATCCTCAAATACCGCACCATATTATGCTCCAACGAATCGGTTGGGCTTATTATAGCCTCCAGTACAGTGCGAACCTTCACATCTGCCTGGCCAAGGCTAATATCGACTAAAAAAAGTATAAAAAGCAGTATAGGGCCTCCTATGAAGACGAAGGCCGCCAGAACTGCTTGTTTACCATAAACCCGTTTCAAACCTGCGCCTGAACTGCTGAGAGTCGTACTCATTTTGTTAACAGATCAGCTGTTTGAGTTGCGAATACTTCTGCTGATAGAGGACCACCAAACAACCATGTGCCGCCGCCTAAGGAATAGGTCCGATTTTCTTTGACGAACGCGAGACCCTTCCAAACAGGATTATCCTTCAACTGGTTCGTAAAAATATTGTCTTTGTCATTCACCACATACAGAAAGTTTGCTTTTTGTATGGCCGGAAGAGCCTCTACAGTGCTCTCGGAGTAACCATAAACCTCGAATTTGGTCGATTGGAAAGCATTCTTCAATCCAATCTTCTGGAGAATCTCTGCTGCCATGGACTGGTTTGTAAAAATTCTGATAGCTGGTATATCCTTGGACGTAAAAGCTTGTGCCAATGCAAATTCAGAGCCGTCCTTCTTCGCCGCCTTCAGCTTGTCAGCAGCCTTAGTAAAAGCAGCATTCATATTTTTAAGAACAGTTTCACCCTCGCTCTTCTTGTCCAGTGCATTAGCGATTGTCTTTAATGTCTCTTCCATCTCCTGATACTGACTGCCTTGACCTTCAGCCGGGTAAGGCTCGAATAATACCGTAGGAGCTATAGCAGTCAGCTTGTCATAAATCGCCTTATGACGGAAGCTGACTCCGATGATAAGATCCGGTTTCAAGCTGGCGATTTTCTCCAGGCTCGGTTCTTGGCGCGTACCTACATCAACAACATCTGCTCCTAGTACAGTTTTGATATTCACCCAGCTTTTGTACCCCGTTATATCAGCAACTCCTACTGGTTGAACTCCAAGAGCCAAAACATCTTCTGCATAAACCCATTCAAGAGCAACAACTTTCTTAGGAGTCGTTTTTAGTTCTGTCGTTCCTCCTGCGTGCTTAATCGACTTGGAAGCAGCCGGAGTTGGGCTAGCCGACGCGGAAGGCGATGAAGATGGAGTAGCGGATGCTCCGGATTGCTTGGTATCATCCGTTTTGTTCGCGCAGCCTGTTACAAACACAAGCGCAAGTGTAAGTACTAGTGAGACGGATTTGAATATTGATGACATAACAACAATTCCCCCATTTAATTTACATAAGTTCTTACCATCATTCATTATATTGATGATGAGAATCATTGTCAATTGTTAAGCTTATTTTACCTAAACGTCAAATAATCAACAGAGGCCGAGTCCTTCCCGCTGCGGAATTCACCAGGGGACAAACCCGTGCGCTTTCGAAATATTTTGCAAAAATAGTTGCCATTGGCATATCCAATCATTCGGGCGATATCCTCGACAGACCATTCCGTAAACCTGAGCAGCTCTGCAGATTTCTCCATTCGGACATTGGTCAAATATTGAATTGGAGTAAGCCCAGTTGTCTTGTGGAACAAGCGGGTGAAATGATACTTGGACAAACCTGCCGACTGACCAATATCCTCTAATCCATTCAACTCCGCGTAATGCTCCTGCATGTAATCGATGGCAAGCTGAATACGATCCGCCGCCCCCTCCTGCTGTTCCGAATATGAGAAATCCGAGCGCAACAGCTCCATCATAAATTGATAGGCGATCGCTGAGGCCTGATAACTGTCAACAATAGTTCGATTGGCTGCCTGCTTATACGCATGGATGAGAAATTTGATCAGGGGATGATCCAGGGCAAATCTGTGCACGCCTGCAGTAGAATCAAGCTCAAGCTGGGGCCACAATTCAGGAATAGCACTCCCCCTTATCATCATATAAACAAACTCCCAACTGCTGCTCTGCTCCGGGAGATAATAACGATGTTCCCCAGGAATCCGCACCAGCAGTGCCTGCTCACGCTCCAACTGAATCGTTCGGTCGGGAAGCTCCATCTCCCCGCAACCGTTCAACGTATATTGAAACAGCAAGGTTTGGGTCTCTCTTCGCTTCATTCCATCCCAGTTGTAATCCGTCGAAGTCTGCTTCTCCCACCCGACAGACCGAAGCTGAATGCCCAGACTTGGAGCGGGATCAGAGAACACAAAGCCAAAAGAGCCGTATGAATCCAGGTTATGTTTGTGCAGCAATTAATTACCCTCCTGGTGGCATAGGATTATCGTTGATATGTCGTCTTCCCTAGTCTAATCTTGATATAGAAAGCTTACCATACAACCCGCAACGTGAAAATACGCATATTTTAGCAGCAATATTGAACAGAAGCATCTATTTTCGAACAGAAAGCAGGGATTGAACATGTTGAAAATAGCAATGATAGGGGCCGGAAGCATCGGCTTTACTCGCAGACTGATGATGGATATTCTGGCGGTGGAGGAGTTTCGCGATACTGAATTTCGCCTCATGGACATTCACGAAGAAAACCTGAACAGCATATCCAAGCTATGCCGCAAATTAATTGAAGTCAATTCTTTACCAGCTGCGATCATAGCAACTACAGACCAGCGAGAAGCGATTCGAGGAGCCGATTATGTAATTTGTACAGCTAGGGTGGGAGGTCTGGAAGCTTTTCGTCATGATGTTGAGATTCCGCTCAAATATGGTGTTGATCAATGCGTAGGAGACACGCTCGGGCCTGGTGGAGTATTCTTCGCCATGCGCACCATACCGGTGCTGCTTGGTATTGCTGCCGATATGCGGGAGCTTGCGCCTGACGCCCTGCTCCTAAATTACTCCAATCCTATGGCGATGAACACCTGGGCTCTACGCCGCGCTGGCGGTATTCGGACCGTCGGATTATGTCATGGCGTTCAGGGTGGCCATAGACAAATAGCCGCGGCGCTTGGACTGCCGCAGAATGAAGTCGACTTCATCTGTGCAGGCATCAACCATCAGACTTGGTATATCCAGGTCACACATAAGGGCAAGGATATGCTTCCCTACCTGCTCGAAGCATTCGAGAACCATCCGGAGCTTTCCAAGAGTGAGCCCTGCCGGATTGATGTGCTGCGTAGATTCGGTTACTACTCGACAGAATCCAACGGACATCTCAGTGAATATTTGCCTTGGTACCGCAAGAGAAAGGACGAGATTGACAAGTGGATTTACACCGGCTCCTGGATCGGCGGCGAAACCGCAGGTTACTTGAACCATTGTTTATCCAGAACGGACGATTACCAGGATATGATACCGAAGTGGCTGAACGGAGAAGAAGAATATATCAAGCTCGGGGATCGCTCTGATGAGCACGGCTCTTACATCATTGAAGCGCTTGAGACCGGAAGAGCATATCGCGGGCACTTCAATATCGAGAACCGCGGCCACCTTACGAATTTGCCGGATGGCTGTACGATCGAGATCCCTTGTTATGTCGACAGGAACGGCATCCAGACAGGCTGGATCGGCAAGCTGCCAATGGCACCCGCTGCCACCTGCCGTGCAAGCATAAGCGTCCAGGAGATGGCTGTGGAAGCAGCCTTGACCGGCAACCGCGAGCTGGTCAAGCAAGCCATCCTCCATGACCCGCTTACCGCAGCTGTGTGTACCACAGATGAGGTATGGAGGATGTGTGACGAAATGTTTGAGGCATTATCTCCTTGGATGCCGCAATTCAACGGGGAGAATAAACGTTGGAACGATATTCCACAGCCCGCAGAGGGGGCTTACAGATTCCCCAGACAAGCCGGAGACTGGCTGCCTCCCGCTCTCTCGAATAGAGGCGAAGCTGCTCCAGCCGTCAGCAGGCTGTCAGTCGGATACAAAGATTCCTGATCTGAGACAGGTTTATACACAGAAAGCGACCCGCAGCCAATGGCTGCGGGTCTTCAAGGTTTATATAATAAAAAGGGGGTTGAGACCTATTATAAGGGTTGTTTCTTAAAATAAGATGAAAAATACATTTCATTTCCATTACAGAACTGTCTGTTATCCGGTCTGAATACTCAGGAGTATCAAGAAATTCAACCTAATCCAGAGTTTGGAAGCGGGCAATAGCGCCGAACAACCGGGCAAGATCGATTGAAATACAAGGAATCGTGTCTGTAGTCAAAGTATCGGCTTCCCCATATGTTCTGTGCAGATGGTACTCCTTGTTAACCAAGAGGAATTGATCAATCAGATGGTGAAGCGGATCTACGATCCAATACTCGGGTACAGCGAATTTGGCATACAGCTCTTTCTTGCGAATTTTATCATGTGTGCCGGAGCTCTTCGATAAAATCTCAACAAGCAGGTTCGGAGCCCCATGAATACGCTGATTTACAATGATTGAGCTATTCTCGTTCGAAATAAAGATCACATCCGGCTGCACCACATTCTCTTCATCGAGATGAACATCCATGGGAGCTACGACTACGATACCATCCATTTGACACGTTTGATTCAAGCCATTCCACAACCCCGTCACAAGCAATTGATGGCCCAAAATAGGCGAAGGCTTCATATCATAACGAATTCCTTCAATGATTTCATAACGCTCTTCTATATAAGACTCGTTATTGTTTCCACCATAAGACTCTTGCTGCTCTTTTATCCTACTGCTGCTGTTTCTAGTTGAACTTGCCGGTTTCTTGATTTCAGTCATTAGAAAATCCTCCTAGATTTGTTGTATACAAGCAAGCGATAAGAGTTAAGCAGCAAGTCCAAAATCACTTCACTCTGGCCACACAGAGACCGTCGTAAGCGGGCAGCAAGGTGCTCTCCAGCCGGGGATCAGAGGCCATCATCTGATTGAATTGACGCATAATCAGAACGGAATTTGAGGTCGCCTTAGGATCCATGACACGTCCGCGCATTAAAGCATTATCTCCAACAATGACCGCTCCAGGGTTGGCAAGTCGAATCGCATGCTCGAGGTAATTCACATAATTGCCTTTGTCCGCATCGATGAAATAGAAATCGAATCGCGCCCCTTCCTGCTCGAGCTGATCCAAGCTGTCAAGCGCTTCTCCAATGCGATATTCCACCTTGTCTCCCAGTCCCGCTTCCGCAACATGCTGTTTGGCTGCAGCAGCAAACTCCTCCTTTAGCTCCAGCGATACGAGCCTTCCCTCTTGACCCAACCCTCTGGCTAAGCAAATGCCACTATAACCACCCAAAGCCCCTATCTCAAGAATCCGCTTAGCACCGCTCATCCGTACCAAAAGCGTAAGCAGCCTTCCATATCCAGGAGCAATCGAGATCTCTGGCATCCCTTTTGCGCGTATGCCTTCAATTACCCTCTGCAGGTCCGCATCTTCCTCGTACAAGCTCTCCGCATACTGCTCCGTTGTCATCAACACTTCACTCATTTGTCCGACACCTCTTCTTCACTCTATTGTATGCTTAACGCTTTCAAATCCTTTTTATTTGTAACGCTTTGCGGTTTCGCCTATACTTAATTGTATGATTTCCGATAGCGGAAGGCAAACCATAAACGGAGTGAATCAATTTGATGGATCGAATTCAGTTAGTGGCTACAGCCCCTATGGGTCTGGAAGCCGTAGTTGCACGTGAAGTAAGAGAGCTTGGATATACCGATGTCAGTGTGGAGAACGGCAGAATTTCATATTGGTCCGATGCGCTTGGGATATGCCGCTCGAATCTGTGGCTGCGAACCGCCGATCGGGTGTTAGTTAAATTAGGAGAATTCAAGGCTACTACATTCGATGAGCTGTTCGAAGGGACCAAGGCTCTGCCATGGCCGGACTGGATACCCGGAGATGCAGAATTTCCAGTTAACGGACGTTCCCACAAATCGCAATTATCCAGCGTACCCGCCTGTCAAGGCATTGTTAAGAAGGCTATTGTTGAGAAAATGAAGCTTCGTTACAACACAGAGTGGTTCCCCGAAGATGGACCGCTCTATGTAATCGAAGTATCTTTATTGAACGATATCGCTACTCTTACGCTCGACACGAGCGGGATAGGGCTGCATAAGCGCGGCTACCGCAAGCTTGTAACGGAGGCGCCGATCAAAGAAACCATGGCTGCTGCCATGGTGCTGTTGAGCCGCTGGCGGCCGGGCAGGCCCTTGCACGACCCGTTCTGCGGGTCGGGAACGATACCGATCGAGGCAGCGATGATCGGTTGGAACTTGGCGCCGGGACTGCGGCGCACCTTCGACGCCGAAGCGTGGGACGTGATTCCACAGGAACTGTGGGAGCAAGCGCGTGAAGAGGCGTATGATCTTGTGCGCGACGACGAGCCGCTCGAGATCGTCGGCTCTGACATCGACCGCGAAGCGATCGAGGTTGCACTGGCCGCCGCCAAAGGCGCCGGCTTGGCCAAGGAGATCTCGTTCTACGAGACTCCTGTGGGCAAATGGCAGCCGCAGGGCGACTACGGCTGTATTATCACGAACCCGCCTTACGGAGAGCGTATCGGTACGGCGGATGAGGTGCAGCAGGTCATTCGACAGCTGGGCTCGATCTATAAACGATTGGACACATGGTCAGCATTCATCTTGAGCCCGAGCAAACAATTCGAGCATTACTTCGGCCGTCCTGCCGACAAGAAGCGCAAGCTGTTTAATGCCCGTATCGAATGCGCGCTTTTGCAATACATGGGCCCTCTGCCTCCACGTCGCAACCAAGAATAACAGCAGACTCCCAGCGGCGTAGACGGTAGACCTCCGTTAACCATCGACGCAGCACCTAATGGGAGCGGTGGCCGGACCGCCGTTAGCATGCACCGCGTGCCGCTCCTGTCCGTGTGCTAGGAGTTTCACGCGGTGCGGCAGTGCTGCGAAGAGTACAGCTTATTGATATATTCAAAACTAAGCGGATCGGAAGATAGCAAGGCGAGGTGAGGGTGTGAAGACTGCCGGATTGTTTCTGCGTTATGATCGTTTCTTCGTCTTTGCCTTCGGCCCCAATCGCCACTCCGGCAAACTCGGGATTGCCCGGATCGGCGGCCATATAGAACAAAGCGAGACCGTTGAACAATGCGCGGTCAGAGAAGCAAAGGAAGAAACGAACGTTATAGTTGAGCTTCTTCCTTCGTCCCATACTTTTTATCTGGAAGCTAATCCAAAGAACTCAGAGATAACACTGCTTGATCGTACGAATGACCCTTCTCCATATGAGATAAGGCCAATTCTTCTCTCCGAGCACAATTTAATGTTCTGGGCTATTACCAGCGAAGAGCCCCAGCTTGCTGGAGAGACGAATGGGCTTATGTTGTTGACAGAGCAAGACATCATCCGACTGTGCGAACAAAACAGGAGTTATACATACAACGACTTCGTTGTATGGGGCGGTCACAGCTTCACACGCAAACCATACCCTGATCACTTTCAGCTCGAGCCACTTGGCCAACTTCGGTTCCTGGCCAAATTGTTGGTCGATAGACCGGAGCTTGTAAGAAGGAATTATTGCAATTGAAGGAGCAAATTTCCCTTCTTTTCCTTTGAATTATTTCATCCGGGATAACACTGCCAGCTGATTAATAAGGCATTCTAAACTAATCTGAAAGCCAGCTTTGCTATTAGTTTCGATTGACTTATTAATCGGCTCTTTCCTCTTCTTTGCCTCCCCATTTTGTTTACTTTGATTCACTATTTGTTTCGTTCCTTATTATAGTTTAATATTTCACGTTATCACCTTTTTGGGCTTTGATTAGAAAAGTTTGATTTGCTGTTACTGCTTAGGAAGCCCAATGGGTGGTAGATGCTCAAATTCCATACTGTATCTTGTCTGGAAGGGGTTACTCTCCACTTTGACATCCTGATAACGAACCCTACAAGCCTTATTTGCCCCAAAAAGAACGATTGGGCGTTCTAACGAACTCCAGCCGCCTTATTCCGCGTGAAAAGAAGGAATGGAGACGATTTAGGGTCCCTTAACACCGATACGATTCGTTACAGCTCCAGAAACGGCATTTTGGGCCGAATAGCGCTTCCTGAGTTCGTTATAGTCGGGGGTGAACGTCCTGCAGCAAGAGAGGGGTTCCCAGATTGTTCGCGATTCAGGAAAGGGGGCACTCACCACCCTTCAGGTGACTTCGAGTCCCGGAAAATTTTTACATCCTTTTCCAATAAACTCAGCACAAAAAAAGCCGGCAAACAACGCGCCAGCTTCCATCTAACATTTGTTTATGCCTATAGTTTTCTTCGAGGGCGGGAGAACCATTTGATCCAAATACTTCCTTCATCATCACGGAAAAATTTAATTCCAATTAATTTTAACGGTGTCCATATTTCCTGAAAGAAATAGTTTGGCATCCATCCACACCCTCTCCGTTGAAATTATTAATTCATTTTGCTAACCAGTTCTTTTAATACCTGATCTGCATTATCATAAGGAATTTGGCAAGTCCCAGCAGGCTTATGCCCTCCGCCACCATACTGCAGCATAAGTGCGCCTACATCCACAGTTGAGGTGCGGTTAATGATGCTATGTCCACAAGCGAATACGCAATTCTGCTTGCCTTTACCTTCCACAATCCATATGGAGATGTTCTGTTCCGGGAACAAGGCGTAGATCATGAAGCGATTGCCAGGGTATATCGTTTCTACTCCTCTCAAATCCGTTACTATTACATTACCCACTGTTGTTGTATACTGACGCAGCATGTCCTGATACGGTGCATTCAGCTCATGGTAGCGGATCACCCGCTCTTTAACATCCGGAGAGTTCAGAATCTCCTCGGCACTCTTGTGTCCAATGTCATCCACTAACTGTTCCATCAATTGATAGTTGCTGATGCGATAATCATGGAATCTGCCCAGTCCAGTCCGTGAATCCATCAGGAAAGAGAGCAGGTCCCACCCATGCGGATCCAATATCTCCTGTGCGTTGAATTGCGCCGAATCCGCCTTATCAACCCCAGCCATAATATCGTCTATATCCCCAAATCGCTCTTGTCCACCATAGTAATCGTACACGACTCGCGCTGCGCTCGGCGCAATCCGCGTCTCTCCTTCATAAGCAACAGGCTCTCCCATCCGCTGCAGCTCGCTTGAATGGTGATCGAACCACAGTCCACAACCCGGTGCATAGGGCAAGTTGGCCAATATATCGTTAGACGTAACCGCCACTAATCCGTCTTGAACATCCTTAGGATGAACGAACTTCATTTCATCAACCATGCCGAGCTTCTTGAACAACATCGCACACACTAACCCATCGAAATCTGAACGAGTTATTAATCTCATTGTCATCTCCTGCTTCCTCAAAAAAATGATCCTAAAGCACTATATATTCTCGATGAGACTCTCTTATTCCTGCAATTGGACCTTAAAACGCGAAAAAAAAGAAGCATTTTCCCCTTGTTCCGGAGAATAATGCTTCCAATGACTTATTTCACTATCGAATGAATCGGATGGCCTAAGGCCACTTCTGCAGCTTCCATTGCAATCTCACCAAGCGTTGGGTGAGCATGAATAGTAAGCGCGATGTCTTCCAACGTTGCTGCCATCTCAATCCCCAGTCCCATTTCAGCGATCAGGTTGGATGCTTCCGGACCTACGATTTGGGCTCCGAGCAGCAAGCCCGTTTCTTTGTCGCCAATCAGCTTGACGAAGCCGTCACCGGCATTCATAGTCAACGCTCGACCGTTAACGGCATAATTGAACTTACCTGTTACAACCTGAAGTCCTTGTGCCTTCGCTTCTGTCTCACTCAGACCTACGCTTGCGATTTCTGGATCGGAGAAAACAACAGCAGGTATTGCCTTATAATCAATTACACTTGATTCCCCAGCAATCACTTCAGCCGCTACCTTGCCTTCGTAAGAAGCTTTGTGAGCAAGCGCAGGGCCAGCCACGATATCTCCGATTGCATAGATGTTGGCGGCACTTGTTTTACACTGGGCATCGATGTCAATGTATCCCTTGTCGTTCATCTTGACGCCGATGGATTCCAGACCAAGATCGGAGGTGTTCGGACGGCGACCTACTGTTACCAGAACGTATTCTGCAGCAATCTGTTTCTCTTCACCCTTAACCGTATAAGTTACGGTTACGTCGGAATCCGTAGCCTTTGATTCTTTAGCCAAGGCTTCGGTGACAACTTCCATATTGATTTTCTTGAGATTGCGGCTTACAAAACGAGACAATTCCTTCTCGAAGCCTGGAAGAATCGTATCTGATCCTTCCAATACGGTCACTTTCGTACCGAACTTGGCGAAGGTCTGGCCTAATTCAATCCCAATGTATCCGCCGCCGATTACGACCAGGCTCTTCGGGATTTCCGGCAAAGCCAGCGCTTCAGTCGAAGAAAGAATTCGCTTGCCGTACTTGAACGCCTTGAGCTCAATCGGAGTGGAGCCTGTAGCAATAATACAGTGATTGAATTTATATTGAGAAGCTTCATTCTCGGTTGCTACACTCACTGTGCTCTCGTTCACGAAGAATGCATCCCCTTGAACGACCTGCACTTTGTTTCCTTTCAGGAGTTGAGCAACACCGCCTGTCAGCTTCTTGACAACGCTGTTCTTCCACTCCTGCACTTTGGTGAAATCAACCTTGATGCCTTCTGCAGTAATTCCAATTTCGGAAGCGTGAGTCATATTCTCATACTGATGAGCTGCATTAATTAATGCTTTGGATGGAATACAGCCGCGATTCAAACATACGCCACCAACTTCCGCACGATCCACCACAACTACAGATTTACCTAACTGTGCGGCACGAATTGCTGCCACGTAACCTCCTGGACCGGAACCAATGACCAATACGTCTACATCGGTAGTAAATGTTCCTACAACCATTAGTTACACCTCCATTACAAGCAATTGCGGATCTTCCAGCAACGACTTGATGTAATTCATCGCATTTTGTGCGGTTGCTCCATCAATCAAGCGGTGATCAAAGCTAAGAGACAACGCCATTACTTTGCCAATCACAATTTGTCCATTCTTCACAACAGGCTTCTCGGAAATACGACCTGTGCCCAGAATAGCAACTTCCGGATAATTGATAACAGGTGTGAAGAACATACCGCCTGCCGAACCAATATTCGTAATGGAAATAGTGCCGCCCTTCATCTCATGCAGTCCCAGCTTGCCATCGCGACCACGTGTGGCGAGATCTTTGATTTCATTGGCAATGGACCATACATTTTTGCGGTCAGCATCTGCTACTACGGGTACAATCAAGCCATTATCCGTATCGGTAGCAATCCCGATGTTGTAATACTTCTTATATACAATTTCGCTCTTCTCGTCATCGATGGAAGCGTTAAGTGCCGGGAACTGACGAACGGCTGCAACCAATGCCTTTACGATGAACGGCAAATAGGTTAATTTGACACCCTTCTTCTCAGCAAGCGGCTTAGCCTTCTCACGCAATTCGACAAGTGCCGTTACATCCACCTCATCCATAATCGTAACATGAGGCGCAGTGTAGACCGATTTCACCATCGCATTGGCAATAGCCTTGCGGATACCCTTGAGCGGTACGCGCTCTTCAACGCGATCCCCGCTTGCAGCAGGGGCTGCTGCCGGTGCTGAAGCTTTGCTGCTGCTCGCTGCACTGGTATCTTCAGCGCTCACTTGCTCGCTGCTCGACGCTTGCGCTGCTTGACCGCCGCCCTTCTCGAAGGCCAACACATCATCCCGCGTGACCTGGCCGTTACGGCCTGTACCACGCACTTGGGCGATGGTTACGCCCTTCTCGCGAGCGAACTTGCGCACGCTCGGCGTCGCAAGCACAGCGCCGCTTCGCTCGGGCGCTGCCGAAGCCGCGCTCGCGTTGCCGCCTGCGCTCGCACCGCCAGATGCAGTTTCCAACTTCACGTTGGCAACTGCATCTACAACCGAGCCGCCTACGGCGCCCTGAGCAGCCTCATCCGGCTTCTCAGGCTGCTTCTCTGGCGTCGCAGCAGGAGCCGCTGCCGGCGCGTCATCGCCGTGACCAGCATGCACGTCTGGCGGCAGTTCGCCTTCGACGTCAATCGTCGCGAGGATATCTCCCACGACGGATACCGTTCCTTCACTGACTTTGATTTCAACAATCTTGCCAGTGACAGGTGACGGAACCTCTACGGTTGCCTTATCGTTCTGAACGTCCATAATCGTTGCATCTTCTTGTATCGTATCGCCGGGCTTGACATGCCATTTGACGATTTCGCCCTCATGCAAGCCTTCCCCCAACTCAGGAAGTCTAAAATTATATATGGCCACGCGTCTTCCCTCCTAATTAGAAATCTAGAACTTTATTCAACCCTTCAATAATACGGGCAGGATTCGGCAACCACTCTTCCTCAATTTGCGGAAAGCCCATAACGGTATCTGGCGAAGCTACGCGCAGCACAGGAGCCTCCAAGTGAAGAATCGCTTTTTCACTAATTTGAGCAATTACTTCAGCAGCTACACCAGCGGATTTCTGGGCCTCCTGAACGACAATCGCACGGTTAGTCTTTTTGACGGATTCAAGAATCGTATCTATGTCGAGCGGGCTAAGCGTACGCAGATCAATAACTTCAATCTTGGCTCCGCGTGACTTCTCGATCTCCTCAGCAGCTTTGAGAGAGGTATGAACCATTGCACCGTAAGTAATAATCGTAGCATCTGTACCTTCGCGCACTACGTTTGCTTTGCCCAGCGGTACAATATAATCACCTTCAGGCACTTCTGCACGGAATGATCTATATAATTTCAGGTGTTCCATAAAGAAGACCGGATCATTGTCACGAATGGAAGCAAGCAGCAATCCCTTGGCATCATAAGGATTCGAGGGACATACTACTTTAATACCCGGAGACTGAATCATTAAACCTTCCAAGCTGTCACAGTGCAGCTCAGGAGCTTTAACGCCACCGCCAAAAGGGGTACGGAACGTAATCGGACTGTTGTATTTGCCGCCTGAACGGTAACGCATACGAGCAGCCTGTGCAAGAATAGAATCCATAGTTTCAAACATGAATCCAATAAATTGAATTTCCGCAATAGGACGGAAGCCCATAACGCCAAGACCTACGGCAAGCCCGCCAATCGCTGATTCAGCAAGCGGAGTGTCGAATACCCGATCCTCACCGAATTGCTTCTGCAAGCCTTCCGTTGCCCGGAATACCCCGCCTACATTTCCTACGTCTTCTCCAAAAATCAGAACATTCGGATCACGCTCAAGTTCAACTCGCATTGCGTCCGTGATCGCTTGAATCATCGTCATCTGTGCCATGGCTTAATGATCCCCCTTCGCGGTGTAAGCCGCCTTCTGCTCTTGCAATTGCTGAGTCGGCGTTTCGAACATGCTGTCAATAAGACCAGGAATCGTCATTTTCTCGGTGGATTCAGCCTTTTTGATTTGTTCAGCTACTGTTTCCTTCGCTTCCTCAGAAGCTTGATTCTCATCTTCCTCGGTCCAAAGACCTTTGGACTCCAGATATTTGCGGAAACGAATGATCGGATCCTTCGTCGACCATTCTACTTCTTCTTCTTTGGTACGATATTTGGTCGGATCGTCTCCAGACATGGAGTGAGGAGAGAACCGGTATGTGATAGCTTCAATTAAAGTTGCACCCTCGCCGTTACGTCCGCGTTCTGCCGCTTCTGCTACAGCTTTGTATACGGCCAATACATCCATTCCGTCTACTTGGACACTGCGAATTCCGGCAGCCAGTCCCTTTTGTGCAATCGTCTGGGCAGCGGACTGCTTCTCGCGAGGTGTCGAAATCGCATAACCGTTGTTCTGTACAACAAAAATGACAGGCAAATTAAAAGCACCAGCAAAGTTCATTCCTTCGTAGAAATCGCCTTGAGAGGAGCCGCCGTCACCTGTATAAGTAATTACTACATTATTCTGCTTGCGTTTTTGGAAGCCCATAGCAATGCCAGCAGCTTGAACAATCTGAGCACCGATAATGATTTGCGGCATAAGCACATTCACATCATCGGGAATTTGACCACCGTGCTGATGTCCACGGGAGTATAGAAATGCCTGATACATGGGCAACCCGTGCCATACGATCTGCGGCATATCACGATAACCCGGGCATACGAAATCTTCCTTCGTGAGTGCGAATTCGCTTCCGATCAT
>JARBUQ010000395.1 GCA_029239545.1 Paenibacillus sp. | reverse complement strand
CAGGAGATAAGAGCTTCCTGTATCGCGAGGCCAAATTCGGCCTTCAAGGTTCCGCAAATGTGATCAATCAGTACGTGAAGAACAATCAGTTCAAGCCGGATCAATTTATCGGCACTCCGCCTCCTGCTATGGCGCAAAAATTTGCTAATTTGCAAAAGCTGGAGCTCGAAATGTTTACCAAGATCGTGCTCGGTTCAGCTTCCATTAGCGAGTTTGACGACTTTGTAGCGCAATGGAAAAAACTCGGCGGTGAAGAAATTACTAATGAGCTTAATCAAAAATAAGGTGCAGCGATTCCTACGCATATTGCCCGATCAAGCAGGTGAGGTTGAATGTACAAACAGTTTAAGGCACAATGGCCGCTCCACCTAATGATCCTTCCTGGACTTGTATTCATAATAATCTATGAGTATATTCCGATGTTAGGAATCGTTATGGCCTTTCAAAACTATATTCCCGCACTGGGAATCACAGGCTCCAAGTGGGTAGGGCTCGATAATTTTGAGTACGTGTTCAGTTTGCCCGACACGACGACGGTATTCATGAACACTTTGATTATTGCCGTAATGAAGATCATCGCGGGCTTGATTGTTCCGATCACAACAGCTCTGCTCTTGAACGAAGTGCGTGCACGGTTGTTCAAACGCGCCGTGCAAACTATGATCTATTTGCCGCACTTCTTGTCCTGGGTTATCTTAAGCGGGATCTTGATCGATATCCTTTCCCCTTCTCAAGGGCTCGTAAATCAATTGTTGACATGGGTTGGTCTTGAACCTGTCTACTTTCTGGGGGATAATCGTTGGTTCCGGACGGTGATGGTCGTAACCAATGAATGGAAGGAATTCGGCTTCAGCACTATCGTTTATCTTGCAGCTCTGACAAGCATTAATCCTGCCTTATACGAAGCAGCTGTTATAGATGGCGCCGGCCGCCTGAGACAAACCTGGCATATTACGCTGCCTGGCATGCGCCCCATCATTGTCCTGCTCGTTACATTAAGTCTAGGTAAAGTTCTGAATGCGGGGTTCGATCAGATTTATAATCTGATCAGCCCCCAGGTTTATGAGACCGGGGATATCATCGATACGATGGTTTACCGGGTTGGATTAATCGAGGCCCAGTACAGCTTCGCTACGGCGGTCGGATTGTTGAAGTCCGTCATTTCCTTGATTCTGATTTCCGTATCCTACTGGCTGGCTTATCGATTTGCCAACTACAGAATTTTTTAAGGGGGATGGATCATGATCATAAGATCCACATTATCGCAGAAGCTTGCCACGCTGCTGATCTACCTGATACTTGCCTTTGTGGCTCTGCTATGCTTGTTCCCCTTGGTTCATGTGCTTGCAGTATCTCTTAGCTCCAGTACGGCGGCGTCTGCCGGGGTAGTTGCGCTCTGGCCTGTCGATTTGAGCTTCAGCGCCTACATCTATGCGCTGAACAAAGCAGAATTCATTCAATCCTTATTCGTTTCCATACAGCGTGTTTTAATCGGAACCGGTTTGAATCTCATTCTCATCACCTTGGTTGCCTATCCGCTATCGAAGGAAACAAGCGCGTTTCGCTTTAGAACCGCTTATGTTTGGATTTTCTTCTTAACTACTCTATTTAGCGGTGGATTGATTCCCACATTCATGGTCGTGCAACAGACGGGCATTATGAATTCACTATGGGCTTTAATTTTACCTGGCGCTGTTCCTGTGTTCAGTGTCGTGCTGCTGCTGAATTTTTTCCGCGGTCTCCCCAGGGAACTGGAAGAGTCTGCTTCCATCGACGGAGCCGGACCGTTCAGAATTTTATGGAGCATTTATTGGCCACTCTCTGTTCCCGCATTAGCTACGCTCACTTTATTCTCGATGGTGGGACATTGGAACGCATGGTTTGATGGACTGATCTACATGCATACGCCAGACAAATACCCACTGCAAAGCTACCTGCAGACGATCGTCATTCAGCAAAACCTGCAGCCTTTGTCTGCTGAGGACGAGAAGCTGCTAAGCGAGGTTTCCAATCGAACGTTTCGGGCTGCACAAATTTTTCTAGGGGCCCTGCCGATCCTTGTAGTGTACCCTTATCTCCAGAAGTATTTCGTAAAAGGCATAGTTCTCGGCAGTGTAAAAGGCTAGTCGGTTAACCAAACTTGGGGAGGTTATGCATATGTCGGAAGAAAAAACAATGAACAGAAGGCAAGTGCTTCAGACGATCGGAGCAGCAGGGGTCGCGTTGACTGCAGGCAGTCTGCTCAGCAACGGTTCCTTTAATATGGCGAACGGGATGACCGTTACGGGCAGTGTTTATGGCACTTACGGAACAGATCCGTGGAAATGTGTGATCGCTACGACGATTGCGGATATTAGAGCTTGTATTGATCCTGACCCTGATCGTATTTACTTTGTTTCTGATCCCGGCTATGAAGGCCATTTCTGGTGCGACCCCTCCGATTTGGTCTCTCTTGACAATACTGGAGCAGTCCTGAAAGCTGCCTCAGGCGAAGCTTTCAAACGTATATTTGTGGACAAGGTGAGTGTCAGATGGTTTGGAGCAACGGGGAGCGGTATAGCAGACGACTCGGCTGCCATTCAGGCCGCAGTCGATTGCGCCGCTATTCTGAAGCTGCCCGTCTATTTCCCCCGTCCAATGAAATATTACTTGATCGGGCAAACCGTACTGCTGCCGAGCCAAACCACATTAATTGGAGATCGTTCAGAATTGAAATCCATTCCTGTCAATAATGGACCGAATCACGCCGGTTTTATTCCGACAACCATCATCAAAAATGCAGATACTGTGAATGGCAATCATAGCATTACGATACGCGGACTCGTATTCAATGGCGCTTATCTCCAGGACGGCGCTCTGTACGATCCTGCCAATTTCGATTTGTCTATTATTCGTGTGCCGAAGGACATTCCTACAGAAATAGCCAATACGCTTCGATTCACCAGAGTGGAAGGCTTCGTCATGGAGGATGTAACCGTCTACAACTGCGCCTCTAACTGGGGACTGGATCTGGAAAGGGACTTCAGCAGCGTCAGCTTCGACGAGTGCCGTTATATGACCTTCAATACTGTGCTCTATAAAGATTCGAGGATCGAAGGGTTCCACTTCTACGATTGCCATCATATCAAATGCAACAATTTCCGAACGTACAATAAAATCAACCACTCCTGGACGGCCTTTCATATGTGGTACTGTACGGATGTTGCTGTGGACAACTCCACGTTTGAGGAGGACATCAATAATTCTCTTCCGGGCAAGCCAGACGACCGGCCTTGGAGCGGATCAACGGTAAATCTGTGTCTGAGAAATGCCAAGTTTACCAATTGTACTTTTATCGGTGGAAAAGGCATTGGTCTGGAGAACGAGGCCAATCAAATCGCATTCCAAGAAGCCGATATCGTGTTCGAGAATTGTTACATCGAGGTAGCGGAGTTCGGCATCTATCGGCCCCATTACAGTCAGAGCAGCATCCTGAAAAACCTCACCGTCAAGAACTGTACGATCAAAGCGAGCAACAGAGGGATTCGCGCAGATGATATCGACGGGCTCGAGTTCGAGAACAATAGCGTTACGACTACAGCCAATTTCAGCGCATGCGTAGCCCTTGGGAACATTGCAAGAAACTGCCGAATTCGCAGCAACACCGTTAAATCCCATGCGCTGCTCTGGGGGTCGCTAACCGGAGGAATATCATCCGGAGAAGATGTCGTATTCGCGAGACTAGAGAACATTACTGTGGAAGGCAATGATTTTGAAGCTTTGCCGCTCGGCGGACAATCCAGCGGGAACGGGCAAAGCTGCTTCGTCTATTTTCGCAATCACACCTCGACCAGCTATCAAAGCACCATACAAAACTTATGGATTAAGAATAATAACGTAAGGCTCGTCGAGGGAGGTTTTATTACGTTAACGCTCGATGCGCCAAACTTCGTCTCCCTCCATAATGTGATCGCTGAAGGCAACTATGTATCGGGAACTGCCGCCAAAAATACAGAAAGACCCTTTTCCCTGCAGCAAGCAAGCCGTGTAACCATTCGGAACAACCGATGCTTCAATATCGCTGCCGCCAATCTGATCAACTGCTCCAATATCCTCATAGAAGAGAATTGGATCGACTGGGACACAGGGCTGGTGTTGGCCGCTTCTCCGTATCTATTCCAGAAATGCACCGGAGATATAATCCTGCGTTCCAACTATGCCCCCAGGTTAAGCCCGACATATGGACATTTCCGAGAAGCGGCCACACCGAACGAGAATACGTTTGCTTTTGCAGTCATGAAGGCTAATGAACCAAATACGGGTACGAATCTGGTTAGCGGCTGGAATTTCGGAAGGAGCAAGAGCTTCGTGAAATTCAGCAATACAACCGGTATTAACCCCTCGATCCGAAATTTTGACGGAATTATATTCAATCCAACCTCAGCTATTGATATTACCCAAGTCAGCGATGGGGAAGCGAATCAATTAATCACGTTATACTTCGAGAATGGCAATACAACCATCAAGCATAACACCTGGATCCGATTAACTGGCGGACTCGACTATACCGGTACAGCGGGATCGGTCCTTACGCTGACCAAGGTTAACTCATCCACTGCGGCTTGGCTCGAAGTCTCGAGAAGCGTTTGAACAGGGTGATATTTTATTACATTTTGGCTATACGGAGTGATACAACGAGATGTTAAACACCATAAATAAATTGCGCAAGGGAGAAAAGGTGTTGATTGTATGCACCGGGGACTCCATCACGGAGCAAAACTATCATCTGCACGGACAATTAAATTATGTGGGTCAATTAAGTGAGAAGCTGATCAATACGTTCGGTCGAAAATCATTTGTGTTCAATACCGGGTTGAGCGGAGAATCAACCTGGGGAGCAATTCCACGGCTGCAGCAGGACGTGCTGCGATTTCAGCCAGATTTGGTTACTTTCATGTATGGGATAAACGATTCGAAAATGGGAACGGATGGAATTCTGGAATTCAAGAATAACTTGACCTATGTCATTGG
>JARBUQ010000394.1 GCA_029239545.1 Paenibacillus sp. | reverse complement strand
ACAAAATAAGCAGGAAAACCCGGGTTAAACTCGCTTCACCCAGCCAACTGGACAAAATAAGCAAAACCCGAGCTAAATCTGCTTCAACCAGCCAACAACGAGGCCCTTCCAAGCCCAATCGCGGCGAAATTAGTCTCTTTTTTCGAGTATCTGCTCATTCCTGACCGCGTTACCCGGTAAAAATGCGATGAAGGATGATCTCCTTCAGGTGAAGCTTGAATACGGATTGATCTCCGAGAGCGAGCGGATGACTTCAACCGCCAAAAACCTCTGGAGCAAGCTGCTCCAAAGGTTTTTCTTAAAGTCTAGCAGATCAACCTGCGATAGTTTCAAATTTCAATCACTCACTACAATAATTTCGTTCAACTAATCTAGAACTGAACCAGTTCCTTAACACGAACGGGCAAGCCGGTTCGCAGTGAGATATTGCCGGCAATCCCAGTCAGTATCGATTTGGCGCCGTCCACATGTGAAGAAGCACGCTTCAAACGATCCTCTGCAGGCACGCCGAAAATATCGTTCAGCATGACGCGATCGCCGCCGCCATGTCCACCAACCCCTTCTTCCACATCGACTAAGTAAGGCTCCGCGAACATGGGGAATACCTTCAGCTGCTTGCCCTTAAGCGCGCCTTCATCTGATTTGGCTCCTCCGGCATTCACGTAAGACTTTTCCACAACGTTAACTTCAAGCCGTCCCTTGCTGCCGTTGAACACAACCCGATAGCCTTCCCAGGGCATATAAGCGTTAAGCGAGTAGGTCATGACCGCTTTGCTCTTATATTGAACGAGTACGGCTAACGTATCCTCGATATTAATGCCGTCGCCGAATACACTCTGATCCCGATGGTAGCCATCTTCCTTTTCAGCATCCAAGTACAAGCTCCTTAACTGCTCGTTGTTCTCCATATGAAGGGCGAACGGATCATTCTTGGCGATCTCGCTTCCATAAGCACGCTGGTAGAACTTGGTTTCCCCACGTTTCTCTGCATTCTCGCGACCGTAGAAGTTCAGCCCTCCAAGAGCGTACACCGTATCGGGCTCGGTACCAAGCCAGAAGTTCACGAGATCGAAGTGATGGGTGGATTTGTGAACAAGCAGTCCGCCGCTATTGCGTTTGTCCCTGTGCCATCTGCGGAAATAGTCGGCACCATGCTCTGTGTTCAGCAGCCATTCGAAGTGGACCGAGAATACTTGACCGATCGCATCATCCAGAATAAGCTCACGAACCTTGGAATTATGAGGCGCATAGCGATAGTTGAAAGTAACACGCAGCTGTTTCCCGGTCTCTTTGATTACATCGATAATTTGCTGGCATTTCTCTTCATCAACCGTCATCGGTTTCTCACTGATCACATTGCATCCTGCCTGCATAGCCCGAATAATATAAGTATGATGCGTGCGGTCGACCGTTGTAACAATAATCGTATCCGGCTTCTCAGTCTCAATCATATGTTCGAACTCGTCAGCCTTGTAAGTTGGAACCTCCGGGTGGTTATACTTAGTCTTCAGCCTCGTATTCGCATAATTCATTCTAGTCTGATTCAAGTCACAGAAGGCCACAAGCTCCGCTGTATCATGATAGTCTGTGGCAATCGCTGCATAGAACATTTCTGCTCGGCCGCCTGTTCCAATAAGTGCATATTTTTTCATTGACATTTCGCGCCTCCATGAAGATCTTTTTTTCTTATCGTATCGCAATATACCCATATATACTAACTATATATTGTTGATTTTTATATTTTCCTTGCAAATCTTGTTGTGTTACAATTCGAAAAGGAAGCTAAGGAGAAAGAAGGAGTCAAGTTGAGCGGAGGCTGGGTAGAAATTGAGCGTGTGGTCAGGCAAGGTCATTACACCATGACGGTAAACCACTTCCATGACCATTACGAGATGTATTACCTGATCTCAGGAGATCGGCAATATTTCATACGGAACAAGACTTACCATGTGCAAAAAGGGGACCTTGTACTGATTGGCAAGCAGACCCTTCATCGAACGATAGATTCAGGACTGCCGAATCATGAACGAGTGCTGCTGAGCTTCAATTCTGCTTATTTGCAGATGCCCGAGTTCGAGCCTATTCTGAAAAGTGTGTTTCAGGAAGACATGCATCTGCTCCGACTGAATGTGCAGCAGCAGCATGACATCGAGCGGCAGCTGTCGGCTCTTATTAGAGAGCAGCAGGAGCATCGGGACTACTCCGATATCTACATCCACACTGCATTGCAGCAGCTTCTTATTTATATATACAGAATGAATTCACCGGCTCAGCCTGCTTTTGAGTTCGCCTCGCCCACCCAGCGTAAAATTTCGGAGATGGCCGATTACATCAACTACCATTATGCAGAGCGGCTGACATTATCCACCGTAGCGGCCGCCTTCCATATGAGTCCGTATTACATCAGCAGAATGTTTAAGCAAGTAACCGGGTTTTCCTTTGTGGAGTATGTGAACAGTATCAGAATTAAGGAAGCGCAGAAACGGCTGAGGGAAACAAGGCATCAAATCATTCGTATCGCGGAAGAGGTTGGCTTTGAGAGTGTCGCCCACTTTGGACGAGTGTTCAAGGAAATAGGAGGGATGTCGCCCAAGACGTATCGCCGTTTGAATCGGGTGGATACGGATTAGGATGAACACAATGTTCAGAGCGAGGAAGCTTGGTGTAACGACCGACAATGCGGTATACTCCCCTTATAAAGGACGATTCTGATGTCATCATCCACATGATTATTATTGGAGGGATCTCGTATGTTATCTACAGATCAGAAGAAGCTGATACTAGCTGTGCTGCGAAAAGAAAAGGGCAGGCTGCTGTCCGGATTCAAGGGAAAAACATTAGACAAGACGATTGCGGATCTGTCACAGATGCTGCGAAATGAAGTAGTTAATGACAGCGATCCCGACAAGACTATTGAATGGAAGCGCAGCAAGAAAAAATAACATAAATCCCCCGTGGACCCAAAAGCCGATCCTCCCGCTTTTGGGTCCATTTAAATTCAGGAACATTATTTCAGCCCTTGTCGGAATTGCATCGGAGAGCTGCCCTCGTATTTTTTGAACAACCGACTGAAATAGAACGGATCACTATAACCTAACGATTCACCAATCTCCTGAACGCTGCGGCTAGTATGAAGAAGCAGATGTTTAGCCTGCTGGATGCGAAGCTGGTGGACATAACTCAGAATGGTGATGCCGGCATATTTCTTGAATACTTGGCACAAATATTCGTATTTGCGCTCGGTTACCCGCTCTAACGTTTCTTTGCTCACATCTGCCTCGTAGTAATTATTCAAATGATTGAGGAGCTTGCGAACGGTTGTATACGATGCCGGAAAGACGGGATTCGCATGAGTCTGCTCCAGGAAATCAGTAGCCAGGAAGCGCAATATTTCGCCAAGCAGCAAGGTGGCGTGCATACGGAAGTAACCCTTGGGCTTTGTTAACGTCCCGATGAGCTCTTCAAACAGGACAAGCAGCTTGAAGTGATGCTTCAGCGAGAATTGCCTTGGAAGAATGACAGGCTCTTCGATCAGTCCCTTGGAGATGTGGATTCCACTGCTCTGCACATGGACAATATCGAGGTCGGATACTCGATCAGAATGGAACTCCTTAAGGGCTGGCTCACAAGTGAATTGTGCCCAAAAAAACTTCCCTTGGCGCTCTGACGCAACCCAGCCGCGATGCTGCTCCCAAGGCATAAGCAAGACGCTGTCTCCCGCATATAAAGTAAGCTTTTGTTCACCGACCTGCAAATAGACAGGCCCTTGAGCCACGATAATAATTTCATAATGCGGATTGTGGTGAATGTCCTGGAAGCTCTGGTTATTAGCATCGAACAGATCGGCCCAGATCACGTCCAGAAGGGAAAGTCGTGCAAGGGAATAATACATGTAATCCTCCGATATTATAGGTCTCCTATTTATACATGCTCTCCATGGCTCGATAGCCCTGTGATTCTTATAATCAGTATATCAAATAAGAAAGCGGTGAGCCGAGGAAATGAGTGTAAGTGTTCTGAATGAGGCGGACTATTATCGAATCGTTTATGGCGGTTGGTTGGGGAAGAACATTGGGGGAACGTTAGGAGCGCCTGTGGAAGGCCGAAAAGAGCTGCTTGAGCTGAGCTTCTACCCCGTATTGCCCGAGGGTCCCTTAGAAAATGATGATCTGGATTTGCAGCTCGTATGGCTGCATGCGCTGGAGCAATATGGTCCGCGAATAACCGCGAAGGAGCTTGGACAGGAATGGCTGGAGCATGTGTTTTTTCCATTCGATGAGTACGGGTATGCCTTGACGAACTTGAGAAGAGGGCTAATTGCGCCTGTTGCTGGAGCCTTTAACAATCCTTTTACAAATGGTATGGGCTCCCCCATCCGTTCTGAGATTTGGGCGATGACAGCGCCTGGAGCACCGGAGGTAGCTGCGTATTATGCTTATCAGGACGCCATTGTTGACCATGCGGGCGGCGAAGGGGTTTATGGGGAAATGTTTTTTGCGGCTCTGGAGAGCGCCGTGTTCTTCGAGAAGGATCGAGACCGGCTCATTGAGATTGGCATGCAGTATATCCCAGAGGACAGTCGGACGGCTGCTGCATTAAAGGATTTGCTGGTCTGGCATCAAGAGGGTCAATCCTGGACGGAGGCAAGAGAACTGATTCTGGAGAAACATGGTAATGACAATTTTACAGATGCTCCACAAAATATTGCTTTTACGATACTAGGCTGGCTGTATGGCGATAATTTCGAGGATGCTATCTTAAAAGCGGTCAATTGCGGTTATGACACGGATTGTACGGCTGCGACGCTGGGTGCTATATTAGGCATGCTGCACGGACCCGAGGGATTGCCTGACAAATGGGTAAGTCCTGTTGGGGATAAAGTAGTGGTTAGTCCTCCGATCAAGGGCTTTCCTGCCCCGAAGAACCTCGATGAACTGACCGCTCGAACGATTCGCGCAGGGAAGCAGGTTCTTGCTGCCTGGAACACGGATATTATTGTACATCCCGAGTTATCGACATC